>DASXUF010000008.1 GCA_036504975.1 Candidatus Binatia bacterium
TTGTAAGTATGCTCGCCGTTGAGCAGCGCCTGAAGCTGCGCGTAATGTTCGACCCCTCGGTCTTCGCACATCCTTAAAAAGATAATCCGGTCGATGGTGCGTTGGACGGCGAAGTTGAGGTCGCGCACGCTCAGTCTGGGATTGCGCAGGGCCAAGTTTTTTGCCAGCGCCTCGCGCCAGCTTTCTATTTCCGCCAGGAATTGAGCATCGACGGGAGAGGTTCCGCGCTTGCCCTTGCCGGTTTCCGCGAACTTGTCGAAGGAACCCTGGAGAATCGCTTCCTTGGAAAAGACCTTGGCGATCTCATCCCAACGCGTTTCGTATTCGTCATAGGTGAAGTAAAGCACTCTCCCCGTGCTCGCCTTGTCCGTCTGTTTCGGCGCAAAGCGGCAATCGTAGACGGCGAACTCGGCGAAATTGGTCAGGATCGACAAGGGCAGCTTGGCGCTCCACGCGTAGCGGCGCAGTTGGTACGCCGGATCGGCGAGGTCCTTGACGTTTACGGAAGGCTTTTTAGCTTCTAGAAAGAACTTGCGCGTGCCGCCGATGCGAAAGGAATAATCCGGAGCTTTAGTAGAGCCGCCGAACTTGATCGCATCCTCATGGATCAGGTCTTTATATGCCTCGGCGTGGCCGGCTTTGTTCGCGACATCCCAACCCAGCAGCTCAAACAGTGGGTTGATGAACTCCACGCGAACCTCGGCCTCGCCGTAGGCGGGGTTGCGATAGGATTCGATATTCTGCTCGAACTTCGCGATGAGATGATGAAGTTCCGGCGGCGGCTCGGCCATGGAGACCGAGTTTAACTGAGATATAGGTTTGCAGGCAAGAAAGAATTTATTTGGCGGGTTGCGGCGGCTCCGGCATCTTCTGGATCGGCAGGCGGAGGCCGGGCTTTTGCGGGTTGCGCTCCTGGCAGGTCTGGATCAAGAACATCAGCACCCCAACGGAAATGACGATCGAGGCCAGGGTGATGAACGGCGTCAACAGGGCGCTCCAACGCTCGCGGCGGCGCTGCGCCTTGATCTGCTCGAGTATTTCATCTTTTTTTTCTTCCACGGGCATTGGGCGCTAGGCCAGGTGCCGGCTCAATACTTTGGCGCCGAGCCAGAACATCGCGCCGTCGAAGAAAAGCAACACGATCGCCATCACAAGGAGCCGCGGCCCGTCCCAGCCGGCGAGGATCAGCGAGCGCATCGCGTCGATCGCGTAGGTCATGGGATTTATTTGCGCGGCGAGCCGCATCCAGGCCGGCAGAGTCTCGAGCGGGACAAAGGCGCTGGAGAGAAAGGTGAGCGGTAGGGCCGTCAGTCCCATGATAGCGAAGAAATCGCCGTGGTTTTCCAGCGCAAACGCAAGCATCAGCGAGATGACCGTTACACCGAAGCCGAGCAACAGGCCGATCGCGAGCAGCGCCGCGGCGCCGCCCAACCCGGCGGCGATGCGCACGCCGAAGATAAATCCAAGCGCGAGAATCAGCAAAGACTGGAGCATCGTGGTGAGATTGACCGCGAGAAAGCGGCTGACCAGGATGGAGCTGCGCGAGATCGGCGCGCTCATCAGCCGCAAAAGAAATCCGTTCTCCCGGTCGAAAAGCAGGGGAATGCCGCCGGCCATGCTGTTGCCGAAAGCCGTGAGCGCGAGGACCCCCGGCAGGAGATAGCTGCGGTAGTTTTCACCGACGGAGTCTCGCGCAAGGCCTTGAAACGCGCCGCCCATGAAAATCAAGAGAATGATCGGATTCAAAAGGTTGAAGGCGACGCTGAACGGCTCGCGCTTTAGATGGATCATCCATCGTCCAAACTGCGCCTTGGTCTCCTGGGCAAACTCAGGCACCGTTCGATCCTCCCTCGGAGAACGGACGGCCGGCGTAATGGAGAAATACGTCGTCCAGGCCGGGACGGCTGTAAGTGATGGATTGAACGGATATACCCGCGGCAGCGGCGGCTTCGAGGATCTTCGGCACGGCCGTTTCGTTGCTCTCGACATATATTTTGAGACGCGTGCCGTCTTTCATCGACTTTTGGACCATCGATAGCCGCGAGACGGCTCGTTCCAGATCGTCGAGCGCCGCGCCGTCCTGGCCGTTCGCGTTGGCGATTTCCACCGAGACGACGTCACGGGCAAGCCGGCTTCTCAGCGCCGCCGGCGAGTCCAAAGCGACGATTTTGCCGCGATCGATGATCGCGACCCGATCGCATAGCCGTTCCGCCTCGTCCATGTAGTTCGTGCAGAGAAAGACCGTCGTTCCCTCCTGCTTCAACCGCAGGATATGATTCCACACGTCGCGTCGCACCTGAACGTCGAGGCCGAGCGACGGTTCGTCGAGCAGGATCACCGGCGGCCGATGGAGCAAGCCGCAGGCGAGATCGAGCTTCTTCTTGGTGCCGCCGGAAAGATGGCGCGCGCGGCGGTCTTCCAGGCCGGCCATTCCGACCAGGGCGAGCGCCTCTTCGATTCTGCTTTTACGCGCGGCGGACGGCAGGTGGTAAAGGTCGGCGTAATAGTTGAGATGCTCTCGCGCCGTAAGGTACGGGTCGACCGTCAACTCTTGCGGCACGTAGCCGATCATGCGGCGCGCTTGGGCGGGATTTTTCACGACGTCGACTCCCGCCACCTCGGCTTTGCCCTCATCCGGCCGCACCAGCGTGATCAGAATCTTGACCGTGGTCGTCTTCCCGGCGCCGTTCGGCCCCAAAAGCCCGAAGATCCCTCCACGCTCGACTTCGAGGGAGACTCCGTCCAGCGCGATAACGGTGCCGAAAAATTTCTTCAGGCCTTCGATGCGGACGACGGGTTCGGACATCTCGATTGAGAATCATAGTATGCGATCGTTCCGAAGTCCACCGGCCGCCCCTCAGGTCTTAAAGAAACGCCGAAAGCTGCTATGCTGAGCGTGCATCGCAAGTGGAAAGAAAACTCTAAGGCGGGGATATGGTTCATCCTAAAAATTCCATCGTTTCGAATGTTTTCCGGCTGATTGTGGAGGTCCTGCTTGCCGTCTTGACCGCTGGTTCGGCTGCCGCTGTCACACCGGCGAGCAAGCTTCAACCACCGGCTTATGGGAAACCTAACTTCATCGTGATCCTAACCGACGATCTCGACCTCGCCTCGGTGGAGTTCATGCCCAAGCTCAAAGAGCTCGTGACGAAGCATGGCACAGTATTCTCCAACTACTTCGTAACGGACTCTCTTTGCTGTCCGTCGCGCGTGTCGCTGTTGCGCGGCCAGTATCCCCACAACCATCGAGTGCTGAGCAATGCCAAACCCGAAGGCGGTTTTGAAAAGTTTTATGAGCTGGGTGAAGAGCAATCCACGCTCGCCATCTGGCTGAAAGCCGCCGGATACCGAACCGTTCTCTTGGGAAAATACCTGAATGAGTATCCGGGGAAGCAGTCCTTGTACGTGCCTCCGGGCTGGGACGAATGGTATGCAGTCATGGATCATCGGGCGGTATTTTTTAATTATCGTCTCAATGAAAACGGTCGGGCGGTATCGTATGGCCACGATGCGAACGCTTACGAGGCCGATGTGCTCGCCGCCAAGACGGTCGACTTCATCGCCCGGACGAGCGCCGGCGGCAAGCAGCCTTTCTTCATCTATCTGGCGCCGTCGGCGCCGCACGTGCCTGCGATACCCGCGCCCAGACATGCCGAGGCGTTTTCTCACGCGGCGGCTCCCAGGACGCCGGCATTCAACGAGACGGATCCGAGCGATAAACGCCACCTCAGTCCGCTTTCCCCGAATGACCTCCAGCGATTAGACCGGCTCTATCGAATGCGCCTGCAATCACTGCTTGCCGTCGATGACATGGTCGAAAAAATCGTCATCGCACTGCAAGATCAGGGATTGCTCGACCAAACTTATATTTTCTTCACATCCGATAACGGCTTTCATTTGGGGGAGCATCGACTGAAAGCAGGCAAAGGGACAGCCTACGAAGAGGATATCCACGTGCCTTTGATCGTGCGCGGGCCAGGCGTTCCCCCCGGCAAAACTCTTAAGCAACAGGTGCTCAATATCGATCTCGGACCGACGCTGGCGGAACTTGCCGGAGTACACCCTCCGGATTTCGTGGACGGCCGATCGTTCAGTCCGCTGCTTACGGGGGCGCCTTTAGCTCCTCCTGCGTGGCGCGAGGACTTTGTCGTCGAATACTGGTCCCCCACGCCGAACCGGCCAAGAAGAGACGGTCTACTTCGGCGGTGGGTCGCCTCTCTCGTCCGCTCGCATTCCACGCCTCCCGAATCCCCGGAGAACGCCTCCATCAATCTGCCCGACTATGTCGCACTCCGGACCAAGAACCATCTGTATGTGGAACGCGCGAACGGGGAACGAAAGTTATACGATCTCAACGCCGATCCTCATGAGCTGCACAATCTAATTCAATCCGCCGCCCCCGGCTTGATCGCGCGCCTCTCGGAGCGTCTTGCAGCACTCGAGCATTGCGCCGGCGCGAGCTGCCGGCAAAATAAAGCCAGATTGCTTTGACACCGGTGTCCCCTCGCCTCGCCATCACGTGGAAAAAAACTTGTCAATGAGCGGGAATTCGAATAAAACGGAGGGGCATGAAGCGAAGCGGTCTGGTCATCGACGCGCATCATCATTGGATGCCGGAAGAGCACTACCGCCGCCCCGAGCTTTACGTCCGTCAAGACGAGGAAGTGGTCCACGACTCGGACCGCTTTCGCATCCATCGCGCCGGAGTCCAGCTCTTTTCCCCGCCCAAGATGACCTCGCGGATCGACGAGCAGATGAAGGCGATGGACCGCGCCGGCGTCGATCAAGCGGTGCTCCATGCCGGCGTGTGGCTCGACTGGGTCGATCTCAAAGCCGCGCGGCTCATCAATGACAGAATGGCGGAAATCGCGGCGCAATACCCCGGCCGCATCATTCCGCTCGCCCACGCGCCGCCGCTCGAACCCGACGGCGCGAAAGAGTTGCGCCGCGCGGCGGTGGATTTGGGCTGCAAAGGCGTCGCGATTAATACGCACGTCGGCGGCGTCCTGCTCGACGACGAGCGGTTGTACCCTTTCTATCGCGCGGTGTCGGATCTCGACGTTCCGATTCTGGTCCATCCGGCGGCGGAGATTCCACTGGCCCATCCGCACGGCATGGAACAGTTCAACCTCACGAGAAATCTCGGCCGCGCCTTCGATACGACGATCAACATCGCCCGCCTGACGCTCGGCGGCACGCTCGATCGCTTTCCCAACCTGCGCTTCGTCTTCTCGCACATGGGCGGCGCGTTTTTCGCGATCAAGAACCGCTTGAACCCGGCGTACTTCGACAAGCGCGGGAAAGGATTCTTCGAGAAATACAAGCGGCGGATCTTCGTCGATACCGCGCCGCCGTTCTGGAGCCCGGAAGAGATCCGCTTCGCCGTGGCTATGATGGGCGAGAGCCAGGTCCTAATGGGGAGCGATTTTCCCACCGTCGATCTTCTGCGCGACGCGGTCAGGATCGTGCAGAGGGCAAAGACGACGGCGCGGGTGAAGAAGAAAGTCCTGGGGGAAAACGCGCGGCAGTTGTTTTACACGCGCTAAAAGTATTCCGAACGGAGAATGACGTGGCCCAACCCGAGCCGCCCAAGACCAAGGAGGACAACTGGTGGGAGTTTTGCCCCATGTGCAACTCGAAGCTCGTCAACCAGAAATGCCGCTTCGTCTGCTCCAATCCCGAGTGTCATTACTTTCAGAGCTGCAGCGAGTTCGACGCGTAAGGGAATGGAGTGATGGAGTCATGGAGTAATGGAATGGGTCCCCAACCACGCCGCGCTCCGGGACTTCGACATCTCCATGCCGCAATACTCCAATACTCCGACGCTCCATTACTCCAATAGTGTTTTATGGCCAAGACCGCGGGCATCGTGATCATCGGGAATGAGGTCCTCTCCGGGAAAACCCAGGACACAAATTCCCATTACCTTTCGAAGGAGCTCCGCGCGCTCGGCGTCGAGTTGCGTCGCGTCGTCGTCATCCCAGACGAGATCGAGCTTATCGGCCGCGAGGTCGCCGCCTTCTCGCGCCAATTCGATTTTGTCTTCACGACCGGCGGCGTCGGTCCGACGCACGACGACGTGACGATGGCCGGCATCGCCCACGGGTTCGGTGTCAAGGTCATGCGCCATCCCGACCTCGAGCGGCGGCTGCGCGAGCGCCACGGCGCGAACATCAACGAGGCGCGGCTGCGCATGGCGGAAGTGCCGGAAGGCGCGGAGCTGGTCGGCGATTGGTCGCTCTTCGGGCCGGTGGCGAAAATGAAAAACGTCTACATTTTTCCAGGTATTCCCAAGGTCCTGGTGGACCGCTTCGAAGCGATAAAGGAAAGCTTTCGCGAGGCGCCTTACTTTCTAAAAATTATTTATTCCAAAGAGGGCGAGGGCGTCATCGCCTCGACTCTGAACGATCTTCTCGTAAGCTTTCCCGAGCTTCTCCTCGGCTCTTATCCGGTGCTGGACAATCCCGACTACAGAGTGAAGTTGACGTTGGAATCCAAAGACCGGGCCTACCTCGATCGCGCCTTCGACAAACTCCTGGGCGCGCTGCCTGAAGGATCGATCCTGCGTACCGAGGGAAGCTGACGAATGGCGGAAATCTCAACCGGGAATCCTCCTCCGTTCAAACAAGCCGCGTTGCCGCGCTTTCCCGGACTCCTGGCCGCGTTGGGACCGGGCGTCATCTTTCTCGCCCTGGCGCAGGGGAGCGGCGAGTTGATCTGGTGGCCTTACATCATCGCCAAGTACGGTCTCACGTTTCTCTTCCTTTTGATTCCGGCTTGCCTGCTTCAATTTCCTCTCGTTTATGAGATCGGCCGTTACACGATGCTCACGGGCGAAAGCATCTTCCAGGGCTTTATACGGCTGAACCGGTTTTTGGCCGCCTTGCTGTGGTTTCTGCTGACGCTTTCCTTTCTCTGGTTCGGCGCCTTTGCCGCTGCCGGCGGGACCTCTCTCGCGGCGCTGACCGGAATTCCCTCCGGCTGGAGCGCCCGCGGCCAGACTCTCTTCTGGGCGTACGCGACGATGCTGGCATTTTTCTCCGCGATCATTTTGAGCGGCGTCATCTACCGGCTGGTGGAAGCGTTCATGTGGGCGGTTTCCGTCGTGACGCTGGTCGGGCTTCTCTGGGCGAGCGCCCATCCGGACGTGTTGGCGGCGCTGCCGCCTTTTCTAAGAGGCTTGTTCGTTCCCCAAACGCCGATGCCGAGACCGTGGGATTCGGCGGACGCGACGAGACTCCTCACCGCGATCACCTTCGCGGGCCTCGGCGGCTTCTGGACGCTTTTCTATTCCTACTGGACGCGCGACAAAGGCGTCGGCATGGCGCATTACATGGGCCGGATCACCGGACCGGTGACGGGGAAGCCGGAAACGATTCCCGATTCCGGTTTTGTTCCGAGCGCCGGAGCCGGCCTTTCAGACCTTCCGAAATGGCGGCGCTTCATGGTTTGGGACGTCGGCATCGGCATCGGCGGCAATCTGCTGACGACCTTGATGACCTGCCTCTTGGCCTACGCGCTGCTTTTTCCGAAAGGACTGCTGCCGCAGCACTATGAGCTGGCGGTGGTGCAGAGCCGTTTCTTCGAGGTGAGCTGGGGCTGGATCGGCAAAGTTGTTTTCTTGGTCGTCGCCGCCGCGTTTCTTTCCGACACCTGGCTCGCGACCGTCGACGCCGTGAGCCGCATCCACACCGATTGCGTGTACGCGTTCTTTCCCAAGGCGCGAAAGCTTCCGGTCCGCTCCTGGTATCTCATCTTTCTTTTTCTCCTGACCGCGATCACTTCGGCCACGGTTTTAACGAGCGAGCCGGGACCGCTGATCCTGCTTTCCGCCGTGATCGGTTTCATCGGCACGGTGATTTATTCCGTCGCGCTCGTCTTTCTCAACCACGTCTATCTGCCGCGCCATCTCCCCGCCGCGGCGCGGCCGGGAAGGCTTAGTCTCGTTTTCCTGGTCGTTTCATGCACCGCTTATGCGCTTCTCGCCGTCGCCTATCTGCTCGCGGTGGGCGGATTTGTTTAGCGGCTTGCGGGACAGAATTAGAAGAGACCGTCGTTGCCGATTTCCCAGCCGAGGAAGAGGCCGAAGAGGACGCTCGCCAATCCCGCCGCCAGGCGTATCCAGCGGTTGAGAGCGGTGAATCTCTGCGCGGTCAAGATGAAGGGCAGCCCGATCAAGCTGCTGAGGACGAGCATGCCGCCGACGGAGCCGAAGCCGAAGATCACGATGTAGAGCAGTCCGGCCGTCGGCGACGGAATCGTCGTCAGAACCAGCAGCATGAGCGCGGCGCTGCCGGCCAGGCCGTGGACCATGCCGACGAAGAAGGGCTTGCGCATCGTCTTGAAGACGTGAGAGTGAGCGTGATCTTCCCGGGCGCTGCCGTGCACGTGGAAGTGGACGTGGGTTTCCGGACTGTGGTTGTGGACATGCAAATGCGCCTTCTCTTTTTGGAACGAGCGCCACAAGATATTGGCGCCGAGTATAACCAACATGACGGCCACGAGAAACTCCAAGCCCAGGGCGACGCGGGCCGGAATCGTCAGCCGGAGCCCGATGACCAGCACGCCCACCGCAAAAAGCGTCGTCGTGTGGCCCAAGCCCCAGAAGGCCCCGATCAGAGAAGCCCACTTGAGGTTTTTATGCTCGCTGACGATGGTCGAGACGGCGATCAAGTGGTCCGCGTCCAGAGCGTGCTTGACGCCGAGGATCAAACCGAGACCGAAAGCTGCGTAAAGAGTTGGTTCCATTTTTTAGCCTCGAGATTCAGGATGCTAATTCAGGACGCTCAAAAGGTCCCAGATACAAGGCGTGCGAAGAATCGCGAGCGCAGGCGTACTCTTTGTGTACGTCTAGCGAAGCGATTCGAGCACAACGCAGTAGCTGGGCGTTTTCAGCGGCTTGCCAAGGGTTGGCCGGTTTGCGTGCCGATCCACACTTCTCCTCCCTCGAACATTTCCTTCTTCCAGATCGGCACGGTCTTCTTGATTTCCTCGATCGCGAAGCGGCAGGCTTGAAAGGCATCGTCGCGATGCGCGGCGGAGACGGCGATGATCACGCTCGGCTCGGTGATCTCGACCGGGCCGATCCTGTGAATAATCGCCATGCGCTCGATCTGCCATTTTTTCTTTGCTTCCTCTCCGATGCGCGCCAGCTCTTTTTCCGCCATCTCGGGATACGCGTCGTAATCGAGCGCGATGACCTTGCGCCCTTCGTTTTTGTTTCTCGTCGTCCCGATGAAGGTGGCGATGGCGCCGGCCGACGGGGCGGTCACGTACTTTACCAGCTCTTGAAGATCGATCGGCTCGCGGGTGACGCGAAACATCTTCAGCACCCTCCGCTAACCGGCGGGATGAAGACGACTTCATCGCTGTCTTTAAGCGCGTAGTCCGGCTTGACGTAATTCTGATTCACCGCGTAGAGCAGCCGCGTTTCCACCGGCGCCAATTTGGGATATTCTTTTTTCAGCATCGCCCAGAGATCCGCGACCGTGCTGCCTTCCCCGATTTCCTTGATCATCTCGCCGGCGCCGGCCCGCTCGCGCAGAATCGCAAAGAATTTTACTTTGACCTTCATTTCCCCTGGAGCTGGGAAACCAGATGGCCCAGCTCGGGCAAGATCAAGCGGCGCATCGCCAGCTCGACCGCTCCGCGGGAGCCCGGAAGCGAGATCAGAACTTTTCCCTTCGCCGACCCGGCGACGGCGCGGCTCATGATCGCCGCCGAGCCGATATCCTGATAGCTCAAGAAGCGAAAAATCTCGCCGAAGCCGTCGAGGCGTTTGTCCAAAAAACGATCGACGACTTCGTACGTCCCGTCGCGCGGCGCGACGCCGGTGCCGCCGTTGACGATCACGGCTTCGATCTCCGAATTCGCCAGCGTCTGCTTCAGCAGGGATTCGATCTCGACCGGCTCGTCTTTGACGATCCGGTAACCCGCCAGCCGGTGGCCATGCTCCGCCAGGAGGTTTTTAATCAACTGGCCGCTCTGGTCGCCGGCCTCGTCGCGAGTGTCGCTGACGGTGAGGACGAAGCAGCCGACGCTCTTCTTGCCTTTCTCCTTGTGCTCGGCGACGGACATTTAAGCAGTGACCTTCTAAAGCGATGCCGCAGTGGTATCACTGATATCACCGCACTATCGCAGTTTCAAACCAGCAAAAGGCAGCAAAACGGAGAGCAGGTGAGTTAACTATTTTGTCCGCCGTCGGTCGCCCGGCATCGCTTCTTGATGTCATTCCAATCGTATTTCTGGAAAGGCTTGGACTTGACGGGCTTCGATTCGGCGGCGAGCCTTCGGAGCTTTTCGATCCGGTCCGCCGTGCTCGGATGGGTGGAGAAATAGGTCAGAAATTGTGGCATTTCGCCGCTTCGCTTTTGCATCGTGTCAAAAAAGGCGATCATCCCGCCGGGATCGAGTCCCGTCGCCGTCATCATCTTCAACCCTTCGGCGTCGGCTTCTTCCTCCATCGCGCGGCTGTAGCTCAGCGCGCCGAGCGTGCGCGCGGCCTCGAGCCCGAAAGCGATCGCGCCGCTCACGTCGCCGGTCAAGGCCGAAATGATGAGCCCGGTCGACGCGTGCTGAACGAGCATGCGCGTCGAGTGGCGCTTGAGGACGTGCTGCAGCTCGTGCGCCAGAACGCCGGCGAGCTCGTCGGCGCCGCCGCTCGCTTCGATCAGTCCCTGGAACACGACGATGTGGCCGCCCGGCGCTGCGAAGGCGTTGACCACCGGAGCGCGGACGACGTAGACGCGAATTTTGTAGGGCGACTTGGGCGCGGCCTGGGCGAGCCTGGCGCTGATCTCACTCAGCAACTTTTCCACGGTCGCGTCGTCGCAGCGCAGTTCCGGCGGCGCGAATTGGTCGACGACGCTCTGGCCCAGTTTTTCCTCCCAGGCGACGGGGACGCGGGCTGCCACCAGCGCCGCCAGTCCGGGGATGCCCCAGAGATAGAGCGCGCCGCCGATTGCGATCACGGCGACCGCGGCAAAAATCGTGAGACTCGCTCTGAGGCCGCGGCGCTTGGGCTCGTGAAAGCGCTGACCGAGTCCGGGCACTAGGCGGTGCAGCGTGCTCAAGAACTCGACGTCGGGAAGCAGCAGCGCCTCCATGAACCCAGCGCCGGCTCTCTCGAACCGGACCTGCTCGCCGGCGTAGAAGCCTTGCGTCTGGCGGATATCCTCGTAGAGCCACAAATGCGCCGGTCCGTCCTCGACTTTGAACTGCAGCCCGATTTGGGTGATCTCGACGGTTGCCGGGCGGCGCTTGGCGCTTTGCCCGTCCAGATAATAGCCGCGCCACTCGACGATCATGCGGAGACGACTGGGGGTTAGAGGCCGAGGTCGAAATCGAGATCGAGAAAGCCCGCCAGCCCTTCGGCCGTTGCGGTGGCGGACTGCGCCTCTTGCTGGATGGCCGCCATGTCGAGCGAACCTTTGAGCGAGACCTTATCGAACCAGAAACGGATGTTTCTCACGGTAGCCAGCGCCGAAGCCAGGCCGAGCGTCGCGAGAAGCAGGACGAAGTTCGTCAGCGTCAGAATGCAAAGAGCGCCGCCGGTCACGCCGCAATCGAAGCGCGCTTTGCCGAAAGAGGTTTGTCCCAGGAGGTAACGCTGCTTTTTCGCTGCATACCAGAACCACGAAAGACCGAGCGTTGGTATCGTAAGGAACAGTGCGATCACGTAACTTGAAAAAATCGCGCGGCCGCTGCCTTCGAAATGAAATTTTTGATTGCCGAAGTAGGAGTGAGAAGTGAGGAACGCGTATTGCTTGACCGAGAAGTAAGGCCCGTAGAAGCCTAGAGTCAGGACGGTCAGAAGCCCGCGGCCGATGAAGAGCTTGATAAATTCCTTGGCGCTTCCCCGGAACGAGAAACGCACGCCGCGCCAGGAAGTTCGGCTCAGCCGGTAGCGGCGGATGCCGACGATGGCGAAGGGGATGAATACCATCGCAACGGGATAAATGAGAAGCAGGGCCACGATCCGGATCCACATTTCGGCGCCGAGAAACGTCGGCGCGTTCTGCAGCAGCATCACCGGCAGGCCGAAGACGAGAGCCGCTTTCAACGTGCCGAGCAACAGCTCCTTTCCGGTGCCGTGGTAGGCGAAGCGGTCGCCCTCGAATTCGCTTTGACTCAGGAGATAACTCCTGACTTTGACCTTGGCCCAAAACGAATAGATCCCGAGCGTGCAAAGGGTGAGCAGAATATTGACCAGATGAATTCCGAAAAGAGTGCCGGCGTTGCCGCGGAAATAAAGCCGGCGCGTTTTATCCGTCGCGTCTTCATGAGGATTCGAATTCCAATCTTCGGCGAGCGCCGCCGATCCCGAGAACGAAAATGAAGCTGGCGGCTTTGCCGGCGTGAACCTTTCTTCCCGGCGCGGCGCGCTCTCTTCCGTCATGGCCGCGCCGCACGATTTACACGTAGAAGCCTGCGCCTGGATCAATCCACAGCGGCGGCATTTTGTGGTATACATAGTCATCGAACCATGCACTCCAAATGAACCACATTATACGAGATTCCCCGCTTGTTTCACAGAAAAATCTCGCGGCTGTTGCGCCGTTTTGCCCGGGGAATTATGGTAAGCGAGCATGACCTCGCGTAAGACGCCGTTCTCGTTGTACCTCCATATTCCTTACTGTGCCGCCAAGTGCCCGTACTGCGATTTCAACGTTCACGTCGCGGCCAAAATCCCGGAGCGGGAATATTGCGCCGCGCTCTTAAAGGAACTCGAATTTTACGCCCAGACGGACGCTTGGCGCGGTCGAGAGCTCGGGAGTATCTTCTTCGGCGGCGGAACGCCCTCGATGTTCTCTCCCCAAACCATCGGCGCTGTCATCGAAGGCGCGGCCTCGTTTTTTCCTTTTGTCGCGGAGATAGAAATCACGCTGGAAGCGAATCCCGAGGACCGCAGGAAATTTTCCGGCTATCGCTCCAGCGGAATCAACCGGCTGAGCCTCGGCGTCCAGTCGTTCCAACCCCACCTGCTCGAATTCCTCGGCCGTCTTCACTCCGTCGACGAGACGCGCGCGGCTCTGAGGACCGTCGATCGAGTTGGCTTCGAGAACTTCAGCATGGATCTGATTTACGCCGTTCCAGGGCAGTCGCTCGCAGATTTAGAAGCCGATCTTACGGAGGCGCTCGATTTTTCCCCGCCGCATCTCTCCGCCTACAACTTGACGATCGAAGAAGGAACGCCTTTTCATCACCGCTTCAAGGCGGGAAAAATCCGTCCGTTGCCCGAAGACGAAGAGATCGCCATGGCCGAGCTGATCGAGGAAACGCTCTCACGGGCCGGGTTGGAGCGCTACGAAATCTCCAGCTATGCCAAGCCCGAATACCGGTCGAGGCACAACACCACCTACTGGCAGGACGGAGATTACCTGGGGATCGGCGCCGGCGCGCACTCTTTTCTGCGCTGTGAAGAAAACGGCGTCTCGAGTCGTCGCTGGCGCGCGGAAAAAAATCCCACCCGCTATATGGAAACAATACGGCGTGAGGGAACGGCGGTGGCCGAAAGCGAGAGCTTGAATCGCACCAAGGCGGCGGCCGAATTCATGTTCATGGGCCTCAGAATGACCGAGGGCGTTTCCATCGAAGATTTCTTCCACCGCTTCGGCCGCAAACCCGCGGAGATTTATGCCGAGATCGGCCGGTTGACGGAAGAGGGCCTCATGGCGCAGGAAAACGGCCGGCTCCGGCTCACGCGCCGCGGTTTGATGATCGCCGACGAAATCTTTACTTCATTCGTTTAGATCCTATGCGCATCCGCCGTCGCGTATCGATCGAAGCCCCGTCGGAGATGGTCTGGGACGTCATCACCGATCTCCGCCGCGCGCGCGAGTGGGCGCCCGAATTCGGCGATTATCCTTTCATTTCTCCGGACTGGCCGAAGCTGGGCGCCAAAGCGACGTGGCGCTATCATGTCGGGCTGCTCAAGTTTAATTTCGCTTTGACGATAACCGAATCCGCTCGCGGAAACGCGCTTCAGATAGTCAATCGGAGCATTTTCGGCGAAGGCCTCGAGGTCTACAGTTTCGCAATGTCCGGAAAGACGACCACCGTCTGGTACGACGTCAGCGACCAGCCGAATTTTCTGGGACGGCTTATGGGGCGATTTTTTGAAAAGAGGATGATTCAACTGGTGGACAAAACAATCGCGAGCTTGAAAGTCTATTGCGAGCGCAGGGTCAAAGGCGGCGTCGCGTGAAAGATCTGGTCAACGTTTATCACTTCGAAGATAAGTGGCACGTTCCGTTCTCTGCAGAAAGAGTCTGGGAGGTGCTCTCTCGGCCGGAAGATTATCCGCGCTGGTGGCGCGGCGTTTACCTCAGCGCCGAGCCGCTGGACGGAAGCGAAGGCAAGCGGGTTGCCGTGGTGGCCAAAGGCCGTCTGCTCTACAAGCTCCGATTCACCATCGAGACGCTGAGACTGGACAAACCCAAGCTCATCGAGTTCAGAGCGACGGGGGATTTTGTCACCGACGT
Organism: Candidatus Binatia bacterium; assembly: GCA_036504975.1. NCBI lineage: Bacteria > Candidatus Binatota > Binatia (SeqCode) > Binatia bacterium. The sequence continues at coordinate 14,484 of DASXUF010000008.1, forward strand.
TTCTCGTTGGAGACTTGAGCCTGACGACGAGGGAACCAGGGTGACTCTGGAATGGAATCCCCGAGTCGAAAAGCCGCTGGTAAAATTTCTCTCGCCGATCTTAAAGCCTATCTTTCGCTGGAACCACGACTGGACCATGAAGCGCGGCGAGAGGCAGATCGTGGAGTATCTGGGCCGATCATCCAATAGGAATTAACCCGTCCCGTCCACGACGGTAGTTTCTCTGGGTCTGCTCGGGATCGCGGTTGACGAAGAGGCGATGGTACAGCGGATGGCGCAGGCTGCGCACTTCGTGCTCCAGCTTGAACAACTTCTCACCGCTCTCGGGATCGACGATGTCTTTGAAGCGGAACTGATGGTTTCGGACGTCTTCCGTGACCAGCCCGCGGCGGTTTAAAAAATTATACGGGCCGGAAAAATTCGCCACGTAGATCGCGATGTGATGGCCGTCGTATGGGAGAAGCTCTTGGTCCGTCTCGCGGAAAAACAGCCACTGGTTGCGGCCGATGGCGACGCGCGCGGCTGAGAAGCCGTTTTCGGACTCTATGAGTGAAGAGGCGCGAAAAACTTCTTCGTAAAAGCGCGCGATTCCTTTTGACGCGCCGGGCCTGACCAGGAACTCAACGTAAGGCATCCCCAGAATCATGTCGCCGAATTTTTCTTCAGGCGCGTAGCAGCGAAAACGATTCCCCCAGGGGCAGGTGACGGCGATATGATCGGTCTCGCGCGACCACGCGAAGCGAGTGCCTTTGAGCCGCTCTTGCAACGAAGCCAACCGCTGCTGTAAACGCTCAAGTTCAGGCAGCACCAGAGCAATGTGCCCGGAAAAAAATTGCGCATGTCCGGTCGGCAGATGAAGTTGTTGCTCGCCGATGTTGACCCACATATTCTCCAGACCGACGGTGAGGTAGGGATCGCGCGTCAGTCCCAGGCCGACGATATAAAAGAGAATCGCCTGGGGCTGGTCGGCTACCTGAACGTTGACATGCTCGAGCAGAACGATGTTGCTGACGTCCTCGTTGGTATGATCGTGCGTAGCAGCCATGGCTATTTAGTATTCCCATCGAGACGTTGGCGTCAAGCCATCCCGAGACAAAAGATTGACGTTCGCGGGTTAAGGGAATAAATTTTACGGGCGATGAAGCGGCGGCAAATATGACGATGGGTCCTTTGAGGAGTAAAGCGTTCGCGAATCTCCTAACGCTTTATTTCGTCTGGATTCTGCTGCCCGGCGCCGCCGTCGCCCAACCAGCCGGCTACTTTCCTTTCATCCATACTCCAGAGATCGATCTCCCTGCTTATGCCCGTTTCCGCGCCGAGGGCATGCCGTTCAGCGAGGCTTTTTGGCATGGCTTCAAATATGTCGCCAAATACAGGCACAAAAGATTTTCGGCTCCTGCGGAGGAAATTCGTTATTTCGACGCGCAAAGAAAGCTGCTCCGATTCCTGACCACCTCAGCGGTCGATCCCGCCCATAACCTCCAGGTCAATCTCGCCATGGTCGGCGACATTATGTGGATTCGAAGCGATTGGGACAGCTTCGTGGCCAAGGAGATTTTGGATTCTCTGAATCGGTTTGACGTCGTACTCGGCAACCTGGAGACAATTATCTCGCCAAATTTCAAAGTGCGCGGGTTTTGGCCCGATTACCGGACCTACAATTCCCACCCCGATCTTCTAAACTCGTTCAGAAGACACACCGGGGGAAATATTTTCTCCGCGTTGTCGATCGCCAACAATCACACGATGGATTACTCGGACAGGGGGATTTCGGACACCATCGAATTTCTCGACGGCAATCGCATTTTGCATAGCGGAGTCGGCACGAGCAAAACAGGCAAGCGTTATACGACGTTTGTCCGGAATGGGATCAAATTTGGATTTTACGCCGCGACATACGGCTTGAACGATCCCGGCGAAGGCCAGGTAACCAAGCTCAGTCTGAACATCCTTTCGAGCCTCGCGCCCGAAACCGAAAAAGCCGCGGATCTTTCCCAGGTCAAAGAGGTTTTGGCGGCCATGGACGCCGAAGGAGTCGATTTCAAGATCGTCTCGTTGCATTGGGGATTCGAGTTTGAGTTCTATCCCTCGCCGAAAACCATGCAGGTCGGTAGAGAGATCGTCGCGGCCGGCGCCGACGTAATCATGGGCAGCCACCCGCACGTGCTGCAGCCGAGCGAGGTTTGCTACGTCAACGGCTACGAAGAGCGCCACGGACGTGTCAAAGACCAGCTTGCGGCGATGAGCCATCCGGCAGGTTGCTTGCTCAAGGACGGGAACGGAAAACCAAGAAAGGCGCTGATACTCTACTCGCTCGGAAATTTCACTACGGCGATGTACACCTTTTTTTGCGAGGTGGGAATCATCCAGAATATCCGAGTGACAAAAAATGAAGCTTCCGGCGCAGTGGACTGGGGACTTCCGGGGTATGAATTAGTCTACAATTTGCGGCGCGATCCTGTCACTCAAAAACGGGCGGTCTTATTGATGGATGATTACCTGCGGCAAAACTGCCGGCAAAATGAGTGTCCGGAAGACGTGGTTCAGTCTGTGGCGTTTCTCCATCGTCACTTGAGAGGCACGGAGTGAATGAAAAGTTCGAGATGCTCTACTCGATTTTATACGGCACCTGGATCGGGCCGTAGCCCTGCCAATATTTTTTATTCACCGGATCATATCTTCCCTGAAGGAAACCGCCGGCCTTCTCGGCGCGCACGATGATGGCGACGGTGCGCTCCTCGCCGCTGGCCTCGGCGTGAATTTCCCACGGGCGGACGAGATCCACTTCTCCCTGACCGGCGCGGAGCTTGCTCACGCCGCGGATCTCCGCATAGTCCGGCTTCGACCCGTCGTCCATGCGCTGATACCGCTGGATCGTCTCCGTGCCGTCCAAGACTCCGTAAAGCGTCCAGTTGTGAGCGTGATCGTGAATCTGCGTTCGCGTGTGCGGCGCCTTCGTGAGTCCATTGACGACGAAGCCGAAATCGGGATCTTCGTAGAAAAGAAGGTTCTCCGCCCTTTCCTTGTGCGCGCACTCCGGCCAGTTCCTGGAAGATTCTCTTATCCCGTCGTCGGCCAAAAGCTCGCGCAGAAGCGGCGCGAGTTTTTCCCATCGCCGATCCAAATCTTTTTCTTCAGAAAATAATTGGCGAGTTGACGCGATGAATCGGCTAAAACCGGAGTCGGCCATAAGGACCTCCGAGCTGACTGGAGTCTCGAGCTCTGGATATTCTTAGCCTGCGCGTGATGCTCGGGTCAAGGTCTCTAAATTTTCGATTTTGGATTTTAGAGATTAATCGAAAAACGGGTCAGCCAAAAAGAGAGGCTGATCAACCTCGGGCTGAAATCGAAAATCTAAAATGGTGGGGGGCTCCCTGGATGCGCGAGGACTAGGTGCCCATGTTCCATGAGGAGAGATACTTCTCCTGTTCGGAACTGAGCCGGTCGATGCGAATCCCCATGCTGGAAAGTTTGAGGCTGGCAACCCAATCTTCGACCGCCTTGGGAACTTCGTAAACTTGCGGCTTGAGCTTGCTCCGGTTTTTGACCGCCCATTCGGAGGCCAGTGCCTGGGTGGCGAAGCTCATGTCCATGACGGACGCGGGATGGCCTTCGGCCGCGGCTAAATTGACCAGCCGCCCTTCGCCGAGGATAAAAATCTTTTTTCCGCCCGGCAAGGTATACGCATCCACGAAATTGCGCACGTTTTTTTCTTCCTTGCGCGCCATCTGCTTCAGCGCCTTCAAATCGATCTCGATGTCGAAGTGGCCCGAGTTGCAAACCACGGCGCCGTCCTTCATTAATTTTAAATGCTCTTTGCCGACGACGTGCATGTCGCCGGTGAGCGTGATGAAGAGATCGCCGATCTTGGCCGCCTCTTTCATCGACATCACTTCGAAGCCGTCCATCGCCGCTTCCAGCGCGCGAATCGGATCCACTTCGGTCACGATCACCTTCGATCCCATGCCACGGGCGCGCGAGGCGACGCCCTTGCCGCACCAGCCGTAGCCCGCGATCACGACCCGCTTGCCGGCCAGCAGCATGTCCGTCGCGCGAATAACTCCATCGATCGTCGATTGGCCCGTGCCGTAGCGGTTGTCGAAGAGATGCTTTGTGCTCGCGTCGTTCACGGCGATCACGGGAATTTTTAACTTTTTGTCGGCGGCCAACGCGCGCAGCCGGATGACGCCCGTCGTGGTCTCTTCCATGCTGGCGATCAAATTGGAAGCCAGATGCGCATAGTCCTTGTGCAGCATGGAGACGAGATCGGCGCCGTCGTCCATCGTGACGACCGGCGCGTGGTCGAGCGCGGCCCGGAGATGGCGATAATAGGTTTTGTGATCTTCTCCCTTGATCGCAAAGGTAGGAATCCGGTCGTGTTTGACGAGGCTGGCTGCGACGTCGTCCTGGGTCGAGAGCGGATTGGACGCGCAGAGCAAGACTTGTGCGCCGCCGGCCCTCAGCGTCTGAACCAAGTTGGCGGTCTCCGCCGTGACGTGAAGGCACGCTGAGAAGCGGAGTCCCTGAAAAGGCTTTTCCTTCTGGAAGCGCTCGCGCACTCTGCCGAGAACCGGCATGTCCTGCCCGGCCCAGGCGATGCGCTTTTTGCCCTGCGGAGCTAAAGCGAGACTTTTAACGTCGTATTTCTTTCCGGCCATGATGACGGCCTTTTCCCGGCCCGAACTGCTTATACTTTCGCTGCGGCTTTTTTCAGCGCCTCGACCTGGTCGGTCTTTTCCCAGGTGAAGCAGCCGTTTTCGGGGACGCGGCCGAAGTGACCGTAGGAAGCGGTAGAGCGGTAGATAGGACGCTTTAAGTCGAGAGCTTGGATAATGCCTTTGGGCGTGAGACTGAAAACTTCTCTGACGATCCGTGAAAGATCTTTTTCGGGAATCGTTCCCGTATCGAACGTATCGACCGTGATGGAGACCGGATCGGCGACGCCGATCACGTAGGCCAACTGCACCTCGCATTTGCGCGCGAGCTGGGCGGCGACGATGTTCTTCGCGATGTAGCGCGCCATGTAGGCGGCGCTGCGATCGACTTTAGAAGGATCTTTTCCCGAAAACGCGCCGCCGCCGTGGCGGCCCATGCCGCCGTAGGTGTCCACGATGATCTTTCTTCCCGTCAAACCGCAGTCTCCCTGCGGCCCGCCGACGACGAACCGGCCGGTGGGATTGACGTGATAGACCGTGTTCTTGTCGAGAAAATCCGCCGGGACGACGGCGCGGATCACGCCGTCGATGACCGTATCTTTGAGTTTTTTGTATTCGACCTCGGGAATGTGCTGCGTCGAGATGACGACGCTCGTCACTCGCGCGGGTCTGCCGTCGCGATATTCCACGGTCACCTGCGACTTGCTGTCGGGTCTTAAGAACGGAGCTTCGCCGCCTTTTCGAATCTTGGCGAGATACTTAACCAGACCGTGCGCCATCTGAATCGGAAACGGCATCAGCTCGGGAGTCTCGTCGCAGGCGTACCCAAACATCATTCCTTGATCGCCGGCGCCCTGCTCCTTGTGCAGCCCTTCGCCTTCCGTTACGCCTTGAGAAATATCCGGCGACTGGCGCTCGATCGCGCTGATGATCGCGCACGTGTTGCCGTCAAAACCCATCGCCGAGTCGTTGTAGCCGATCTCGCTGACGACTTCGCGGATGATTTCGTTATAGCCGACTTTGGCCTTGCTCGTGATCTCGCCGGCGACGACGACCATGCCGGTCTTCGTCAGCGCCTCGCAGGCGACGCGGCTGTCGGGATCGCCGCTCAAATGCGCGTCGAGAATCGCATCGGAAATCTGATCGCACATCTTGTCGGGATGGCCCTCGGAAACCGACTCCGAGGTAAAGAGGAAATCCTTGGCTGCCATTTAGCACACCTCCGGGGACCTTGCCGGAATAAAATCGAATCTCTCCCGTATATCGGAGAAACCGGCTGTAATCAACCCCGATTCTGATCTCATGATGATCAACCGATTCATGGACGCCCGCTCCGCGAAAATCTCGAATTGCGGTCAGGATCAGGGCAAGCTTACTCGCTCTCGAAGAATTTCTTGTCGACGAGTTTTTCAACGGCGCGGAGAGCTTCCCCGGCCTGTTTTCCCTTGGCCTCGACGGCGATCTCGCTGCCCTGCGTGGCGGCCAGGGTGAGCACGCCCATGATGCTCCGCCCGTCCACGGTCTGGCCGTCTTTGGAAATCGTGACCTCGGCGTCAAAACGATTTATTGTCTGGACCAAAAGGGCGGCGGCGCGCGCGTGCAGGCCGAGCTTGTTCTTGATCGCGAGTTTTTTCACGAGCTTGTCCATCGCTTCATTTGTCGATGTCGCGGTGCTTCACGTGGATGCGAAATTGCTCTCCGTCGAGCCTCTTTTTTAGTTCCTCTACCAAGACCACGGAGCGGTGTCTTCCGCCGGTGCAGCCGAGGGCGAGCGTCAGGCTGCTCTTTCCCTCGCGCACGTATTGCGGCAGGGTAAATTCCAGCAGGGCATAAAGCCGGTCGAGAAAAACGTGCGTCTCATCCAGTTTGAGAACATACTCTGCGACGTCGGGTTCCAGTCCCTTTTTTTCCCTCAGCTCATGGACGAAAAACGGGTTGGGGAGAAAGCGTACGTCGAGGATCATGTCCGCGTCGGGCGGGATGCCGTACTTGTAGCCGAAGGAGGTAAGAAACAGGTTCATTCGGCGCGGGCTCACGCTCTGGCTGAACTGCTCTTCGACCTCTTTTTTAAGCTCGTGCACGTTCAGTTGGCTCGTGTCGATGACTTTGTCGGCCAAGGCGCGCATCCCCTCCATGGCTTTGCGCTCGCGGGCGATTCCCTCCTGTACCGGGCCGTCGCCGGCCAGCGGATGCGGCCGGCGCGTCTCGCTGAAGCGGCGCAGCAGCACGTCGTCGGAAGCGTCCAGATACAAAACCTCCACGTGGTGTCCGACGCTGCGGAGTCCGGTCAGGACTTCGGGCCAGGATTGCAGGAATTGACCGGCGCGGAGATCCACGCCCAAGGCGATCCGGCTGATGCCCTCGCCGTAACCGCGGCAAAGTTCGATGAACCTGGGGATCAGGGCGACGGGAAGGTTGTCGATGCAGAAGAAGCCTCGGTCTTCGAGCGCGCGGATCGCCACGCTCTTTCCCGAGCCCGAGAGCCCGGTCACGACGACGATATCCAAACTGTCGATCATAAAAACAAGCTATCAGCCGTCAGCTTTCAGCGATCAGCTAAGGAAAAAACGGAAACTCTCTATCCGGGCTGACGGCTGATTGCTGACAGCTTCCCGGCTAAAATTTCCGATCTTCCTCGACGATCACGGCAAAGATCTCTTCTTGCGTCTTTCCCTCCATGAGCCGGACGCGAAAGGAGCTGTCTTTCAACAGGCGCGAGATTCGCGCCAGCGCCTTCAAATGGTCCGCCGCCGAGTCTTCCGGCGCGATCAGGACGAAAAAGAGATGGGTCGGGCCGCCGTCCAAAGAATCGAAATTAACGCCCTGAACGCTCCGGGCAAAAATTCCGGTGACTTGCCGAATGCCGGGCACTTTCCCATGAGGGATCGCCACGCCTTCGCCGATGGCCGTGCTGCTGATCTTCTCTCTTTCCAGCAAGGTGTCGAACAGGCTCCGGGCATCCAAAGCGCGGTCCAAGGAGGCCAGGCAATCGGCCATTTCTTTAAGCACTGACCTCTTGTCCTTTCCCTTGAGGTCCGGGATGATCCTCGCCGCAGCCAAAAAATCGGTGATCTTCAAGTTTTTACCCTTCTTCTTTTGAGTCTGGTCTTGGTTTTATATTTTCGAATCTGCTGCTCGATCTTGTCCAGCAACAGATCGATCGCGGAATAAAGGTCGGCGGTCTCTTCGCGCCCGTGAATCGTCATGCCGCGCGCCTGGATCGTGACTTCCGCCAGTTGCCGCTCGCGCGAGTCCACGGAAAGGACGACGTGGGCTTCCAGGGGCCGGTCGAAATATTTGCCGATCTTGTGGAGCTTCTCCTCCGCGTAATGTTTCAGCGCATCCGTCGGCCGCGTGTGGCGGAAGGTGACGGAAACTTTGACGTCGGTCATGGATAGCTTCACTCGCGCTATTTGCGCAAATAAGGCTGCCGCCGCCGGGAAGAAGGAAGGATGCCCATCGCCTCGCGGTACTTAGCCACCGTCCGCCGGGCGATGCCGATCGCGTCGTCGCTCAGAAGCTTGGCGATATGCTGATCGCTGAAGGGCCTTTTCGGATCTTCCGTGGAGATGATGCCGCGGATCTTGTCCTTGACGCTCTCGGCGGCGATGTCTTCCCCGTTGCCCGATCGGAGGCCGCTTTGGAAAAAATATTTCAGCTCGAAGAGGCCGTGCGGCGTGTGCACGTACTTGTTGGCCGTCGCCCGGCTGACGGTGGACTCGTGCATGCCGATGTCCTCGGCCACGTCTTTCAGCACCATGGGCCGGAGCTGGCTGACTCCCGTCTCCAAAAACTCCCGCTGGAATTTAAAAATGCTCTCGGTCACGCGATAGAGCGTCTGCTGGCGCTGGTGGATGCTCTTGATCAGCCACGTGGCCGCGCGCACTTTTTCTTGCAGGTATTGCCGCGCCTTTTCTTCTTCCGCTCCCTGCTGCCCGGCGAGACGCCGGTAGAAGGAGCTGACCCTGAGGCGCGGCAGCCCTTCGTCGTTGAGAAATATTTTCCATTCGTCGCCGATCTTTTCCACCGAGACGTCGGGGATGATCGTGCGAATCTCTTCTTCGTCGAAGCCGCGCGCAGGACGCGGCTCGAGTGAGGCGATCACTTGAGACGCCGCCACGATGTCGTCCACGGTGATGCCGAGCTCGCGCGCGAGTTTTTCGAAGCGTCTATTTTCGAGCTGCGCCAGGTGGTCCGAGACGATCCGCGCCGCCAGGCTATCGCCCAGGCCCAGGTTCTGGAGCTGGATCAACAGGCATTCTCTCAAGTCGCGCGCAGCCACGCCCGGAGGATCGAAGAGCTGGATCTTTTTGAGCACGGCCTCCGCCGTTTCCGGCGCGCCGCCGGTCGCATGGCAGGCTTCTTCGAGCGAAAGCGCGAGGTAGCCGTTCTCCGCCAGGTTTCCGATCATGTAAAGGCCGATCTTTTCTTCGTCCCCGGAGAGACGCGACATGCGCAATTGCCAGACCAGATGGTCTTCGAGCGAGGTCTTTTTCGTGAGCGTATTTTCCCACGAAGGCGGGCCTTCGTCCTCGTCGCCGCCCGACTCCGCCGTCAACGAGCCGTGGAGGGAGTTGGAGTGAGTATCGAGATAGTCCTGCCAGTCCATCGTTCCGATCTTGTCCGCGGCCGTCGGCTCGCGCGCCCGCTCGACCGGCTCGATTCTGTCCGGGAGATCTTCTTCGGGTTTGGCGGAGGGAGTTTCCGGCTCGCCGGCGGGACTCTCCTCCAGCGTCGGATTTTCCTGCAGCTCTTGAGAGACCAGTTCCTCTAGCTCGACGCGCGAAAGTTGCAGCAGCTTGATCGCCTGCTGCAACTGGGGGGTCATGACCAGTTGCTGCGCGAGTCTTTGGACCTGCCTGATCTCCAGCGCCATGATCAGAGCCTGAACCCTTCACCGAGATAAACCTGGCGCGCCTTGGGGCTGGTGGCGATCGTCTGCGGATTGCCTTCTTCCAACACCTGCCCTTCGTTGATGATGTAGGCGCGGTCGCAGATCCCCAACGTCTCGCGCACATTATGATCGGTGATCAACACGCCGATGCCGCTATTGGTGAGCTTGCGGACGATCTTCTGGATCTCGGCGACGGCGATCGGATCGATGCCGGTGAACGGCTCGTCCAGCAGGATGAAAAACGGCGACAGGACGAGCGCCCGGGCGATCTCCACCCGGCGCCGCTCGCCTCCGGAAAGCGTCACGGCCTTCTGCTTGGCCAGCTCAGAGACGCCGAGCATCCGCATGAGCCGCTCGGCGCGCTCGCTTTGCTCGGCTTCGCTCAAGTCCAGGGTTTCGAGAATCGCGAGAATATTTTCCTCCACGGTGAGACGGCGAAAGACGGAGGACTCCTGAGGCAAATAGCTGAGCCCCGCCCGGGCGCGTTGATAGATCGGCATGGCCGTCAGGTCTTCGCCGTTCAAGCTGACTTTCCCCTCGTCCGGATGAACCAGCCCGACCATCATGTGAAAGGTCGTGGTCTTGCCGGCGCCGTTGGGCCCCAAAAGTCCGACCACCTCGCCGCCGTTCACTTCCAGGCTCACCCGGTCGACCACCCGCCGGCCGGTGTAGGTTTTCGTCACGTCTTTCGCTTGAAGCTGGCTCATTTTTCTTTTTTCGGCTCGCTGCCGTCTTTTTGCTGCTGCAGCTCATCGGGGAAAATCGTCGCCTTGACTCGGTTGGCTTTTCCACTTTCGACGATGGCGCGGTCCTCAACCATGAAGTAAATGATGCGCTCTCCCGAGATCTCGCTGTTTCCCTGGCGCATCATGGGATTGCCGGTCATCGTAATGGTCTGGGCGACGCCGTCGAAAACCGCCTTGGTGCCGGTGGCTACCCGTTCTCCCCGCGTTACCTGTACCAGCTTTCCCTCGGCGATCGCCTCCTTCATCGACTGCAGGTCGGAATCGAAGTATGTGGTCAGCTTGTCGCTCCTCATAGTCATGTCGTCCTGAACCACGACCACCCGGCCAATGTAGATCAGAACGTTCTTCTGCCGATCCATTTCCATCCGATCGGAACTGACGAAGATGGGCTTTTGCTTGGCGGCGTTGTCCCCGCCTGATGAGGGTTTCTTTTTCGCCCCCGCCTTGGTTGTGGGCGCCGCCTCTCCCGCGTCTCCCGGCGATTGGATGCCTGCAAAAAGCAAACAGGCCGCCAACCCCGCTCCGCCCATCCGTCGGCGCCATGCCCGATCAGCCTGGTTTCTTTTCATTCGGCTTTCCCTTCAATTTTTGTAGCTTGTCAGGCTCGACTTTGGTTTTCACGTCTCTATTCAAGCGCATCTTCTCGTCGTCCAGGCTGACTTCCATGTGCGAGCCGTCCAACTCCATGCCAGCGCCTCTGACGCTTACCCGTCCCGGCAGGAGCATTTGGTTGGTGTTCTTGAAATAGAGAATCTCGCCCGTTTTCAAGACGTATCCGCGAAAGTTGACTTCCACCTCGCCGAGGAGTTGCGCCTTCTGCATGTCTCCCTGGCCTTCCTCGATCCAGAGGGTTCCATTTTCTCCGGTAGCCTCCACGGTGCTATCGTCCTTCTGATAAAAAAATATGCGCGGTTTTTTCAGTACCAATTGCCCTTCTGCTTTGAGGTATCTCGCTTCCTCGCCGAAGACTTCCCAAACTTTTCTCTCGCCATCGACCTGAGCCCGATGAAAATCCTTGATCTGAAGAGCGGCGTCCGGCATGTACTGGAGCGCGGTTTTTACCGCCTTTTCCCTGATCGACTTCTTCTTCCCCTGCCAGATGCTCTCGCCGACCTTGAAAGTCACTCCGCCTAATATAGCGGAGATCGCGATCAGGAGGATCATCCTCATCTTGCGACGATTCATAGGCGTCCCAGCAGGGCAAAATACCATCTTTCAAAAGAGCTGTAAAGACGACGGGCACGGAAATTGCTAGAAATTGCTTGATTGTTCCTGGAGATGCGCGAATTTCAGGCGAGATAATACTTTCTGGACACTCTAACCCACTTCCGTTGGGCTTTTAACAACAGCTCGGCCACTTCTCTTGCCGCTCCTTTTCCTCCAGACGCGCGAGTGACGTAATCGGTCATCGGCTTAAGGCCCGGCCAGCAGTCATTAACTGTTATCGCCATGCCAACCCTTCTGAGGAGCGGCAGATCCACCAAGTCATCGCCGACATAGGCGATCTCGTAGTCTGAAAAATCGGTGTCGCGTTTGATCTTCTCATAGGCGGCGAGTTTGTCGTCGGCCCGTAGGTAGAGCAGTTCGATGCCGAGATCCTTGGCGCGATGCCTGACCGCGGCCGACGAGCGGCCGGAAATGATTCCGACCTTAACGCCCGCGCGTTGGAGCAGGCGAATTCCCTGGCCGTCGCGGACGTCGAATGATTTGATCTCATTCCCGCGGTGATCCATCACGATCCTGCCGTCGGTCAAAACTCCGTCAACGTCGAGCAAGAGGAGTTTTATCCTCAGGGCTTTCTTGCGGACTCGTGCGGGAATGCGTTGCACTGGAGATCAGGCGATGCCGGCCTTCAAGAGGTCGTGCAGGTGCAAGATGCCCACCGGCTTGGTGTCGCCCTGCTTCTCGACGACGAAAAGGGAAGTGATGGGACTCGGGATATTCTCCTCCATCATGGAGAGGGCCTCCGCCGCGAGGGTATTCTTCTCGATCGAGCGCGGCTGGCGGCTCATGACCTCCCCGGCGGTTTGGCTGAGCAGTCCATCGCCGTGCGCCTGCAGTCCGCGGCGGAGGTCGCCGTCGGTGATAGCCCCGATTAGATTGCCGCGCTCGTCGGTGACTCCGGTTACACCCAGCCGCTTGGAAGTGATGACCAATATGGCTTCCTTCATCCGAGTCTTCCGGTCGACCAGCGGCAAGTCGGCGTCGCGATGCATCAGATCTTCCACCCGCAGCAGCAGCTTGCGCCCGAGCGTCCCGCCCGGATGCCTGAGGGCGAAGTCGTCCTCTTTGAAGCCCTTTTTTTCGAGCAGCACGACCGCTAACGCGTCACCCAGCGCCAGCGCCGCGGTGGTGCTGGTCGTCGGCGAGAGCCCCATCGGGCAAGCTTCCTCTTTGACGCCGGCGTTGAGCACGACGTCGGCCGCAGTCGAGAGATTGGAGCCGGCATTGCCGGTCATGGCGATCAGCTTCACGCCCAGCCGCTTGACGATGGGAACAAACTTGAGAATCTCTTCCGTCTCGCCGCTGTTGGAAACGGCCAGAACGACGTCCCCCTTGTTGATCATTCCCATGTCGCCGTGATTGGCGTCGCCGGCGTGGAGAAACAGCGACGGCGTCCCCGTGCTCGAAAGCGTGGCGGAGATCTTGCGGCAGATAAGGCCCGATTTCCCGAGGCCCGTAACCACGACTTTTCCCTTGCAGTGATAAAGCAGATCCACCGCGCGGACGAAGTTTTCGTCGAGCCGGTCGACGAGCGACAGGATGCCCCGCGCCTCGATGTCGAGCACGGCGCGCGCTCGCTTCAGCGTCTTACCGGAATCCATACTAATTTCGTTTCGCCAGTTGGTCGATCTCTTTCACCCGCTTGAGCAGCTCTTCCAATTCATTGAGCGGCAGCGAATTGGGCCCGTCGCTGAGCGCCTTGTCGGGGTTCTCGTGGACTTCCATGAACAGCGCGTCGATACCGACTGCGACGGCGGCCTTGGCGAGCGCCGAAATATAACGGCGCTCGCCGCCCGAGGCTTGACCCAACCCGCCGGGAAGCTGCAGGCTGTGCGTGGCGTCGAAGACGACGGGATAGCCCAGCTCGCCCAACACCACCAGCGAGCGCATATCCGAGACCAAATTGTTATAGCCGAAAGAGACGCCGCGCTCGGTCACCATGACCCGTTCGTTTCCGGACGAGACGATCTTTTCGACGATGTTGCCGACGTCCCATGGCGCCAGGAACTGTCCCTTCTTTACGTTCACGATCTTGCCCGACTGCGCCACGGCGACGACGAAATCGGTCTGGCGGCAGAGAAGGGCGGGAATCTGGAGCACGTCGACGGAATCCTTTGCCAGATCGACTTGTTCTTTTTCATGCACGTCGGTGAGAACGGGGACGCCGATCTCCTGCCGCACTTTGGCGAGGATGCCGAGCCCTTCTTCGACCCCCGGTCCGCGGAAAGAAAACAGCGAAGTGCGATTGGCCTTATCATAGGAGGATTTGAAGATGAAGGGCATGCCGACTCGATCGGCCGCTTGCTTGATGAAGGCGGCGTGCCTCATGGCCGAATCGACGCTCTCGATCACGCACGGCCCGGCGATCAGCGCCAGCGGCCGCCCGCCGCCGATCTCGAATCCGCCGATTTTTATTTTTTTGGCAGCCATCGTGAGGAGCTAGTAAAACACCGGCAGGCGCAGAATGCAAATTTTCATGTCTAAGGCGTATTCACCACAGAGGCACACAGAGCTCGCGGAGTTAACATCGGCTCTTTCCCTCTCCGCGTCCTCCGCGCCTCTGCGGTGGGTAGTCTTACGTCCGCGCGACTTTGATCCGCGGCACTTCCTTCAGCGCCTGCCGGTTTTGCAATGCGGCCTTGATAAATCCCTTGAAGAGGGGATGGGCGTCCATCGGACGCGACTTGAACTCGGGGTGAAATTGACATCCGAGGAACCACGGATGATCTTTCAACTCGACGATCTCGACCAGACTCGCGTCCGGCGACAGGCCGCTCGGGAACATGCCTTTTTCAGCGAACGCGTCGCGGTATTTGTTGTTGAACTCGTAGCGGTGGCGATGGCGCTCGGAGATTTTTTTCTTGCCGTAGACTTTCGCGGCGAGGGAATCGTCCTGGAGAATGCAGGGATAGGCCCCGAGTCGCATCGTCGCGCCTTTTTTCTCGACGCCTTTCTGCATTTCCATGAGGTCGATCACCGGGTGCGGCGTGTGGGCGTCGAATTCGGTCGAGTTCGCCGCGTTCAAGCCACAAACGTTGCGTGCGAACTCAACCACCGCCATCTGCATCCCGAGGCAAATGCCGAAATAGGGGATGCGGTTCTCGCGGGCGTAGCGCGCCGCTGTGATCTTTCCCTCGCTGCCGCGGTCGCCGAAGCCGCCGGGAACGAGAATGCCGTCGGCCTGATCCAAAACTTTCGTGCCGCTCTCTTCGATGCTCTCGGCCTCGATGCACTGCAGGTCCGCCTTCGCCTCGTTGGCGATGCCGCCGTGCACCAGCGCTTCCATCAGGCTCTTGTAAGACTCCTTCAGCTCCATGTACTTTCCGACGACGGCGATGCGCACGGTCTCTTTGGGATTCTTCAGCACCTGGACGACTCTCTCCCATTTTTTGAGATTGGGCGCGCCCGTCCACATGTGGAGCTTCTCGACGACCTTCTCGTCGAGACCCTCCTGGTGGAAAATCAGCGGCACTTCGTAAATCCATTCCACGTCCTTGG
Organism: Candidatus Binatia bacterium; assembly: GCA_036504975.1. NCBI lineage: Bacteria > Candidatus Binatota > Binatia (SeqCode) > Binatia bacterium. Next base: position 29,501 of record DASXUF010000008.1, read on the forward strand.
CGGTGATGACCGAGCTTTCGTCCACGTTGCAGAAGTGCGCGATCTTGGCCTTGATCTTTTTGTCCAGCAGGCGGTCGGTGCGGCAAAGCAAAATGTCCGGCTGGATTCCGAGGCCGGTCAGCTCTTTCACGCTGTGCTGCGTTGGCTTGGTCTTCAGCTCTCCGCCGCCGGTGATGTAGGGAACCAAGGTCAGATGAACGTAGAGAACGTTTTCCTTGCCCCAGTCCCAGCCGAACTCGCGCACGGCCTCCAGGAACGGCAGGCCTTCGATGTCGCCGACCGTGCCGCCGACTTCGCAGATGGCCATGTCGTAGCCTTCGGCGGCGGCCTGGATGCGCCGCTTGATCTCGTCGGTGATGTGCGGGATCACCTGCACCGTGCCGCCGAGGTAATCGCCGCGCCGCTCCTTGCTGATGACGGTTTCGTAAATCTGGCCGGTGGTGAAGTTGTTTTTCTTTCCCATCGGCGTCGAGACGTAGCGCTCGTAGTGGCCGAGGTCGAGATCGGTTTCCGCGCCGTCGTCGGTGACGAAGACCTCGCCGTGCTGAAACGGGCTCATCGTGCCGGGATCGACGTTGATGTACGGATCCATCTTGAGCAGCGTCACCTTCAAACCGCGGCTTTCCATCAGCGCGCCGATCGAGGCGGAGGCCAATCCCTTGCCCAGCGACGATACGACGCCTCCGGTTACGAAGATGAATTTGGTTTTCACGCTTGCCATAGTGCGTTCCGTCTCCTGCTCTATTGCCGCGCGCTGCTGAGGTACTCTTCCGCCTTCAGTAAATCTTCCGGCGTGTCCACCTCCACTGAAGGCTCCTCCACGTCTGCAACGCGAATGCGATAACCGTAGGACAGAACCCGAAGCTGCTCCAATTTTTCCGCCTGCTCCAGCGCCGTCTGGCGCATACCGGCGAACTTCAGCAAAAACTCGCGGCGATAAACGTAAATCCCCACGTGGCGATAGCCAAGTAGGGCGCCGTTCGCGGCGTGCGCCGGAGCGCCGTTATCTCCCCGCGCGTAAGGAATCGGCGCGCGGGAAAAATAAAGCGCGGATCCTTCCCGGTCGGTGACGACCTTGACGACGTTCGGGTTGAGCCATTCGTCGCGCTCGAAGATCGGCGTTCGTGCCGTTCCCATGGGGATCGAGCGGTCGCGGCGCAGCGGGTTCAGCGTCCGGAGAATCGTCTGCGGACGGATGAAAGGCAGGTCTCCCTGAACGTTGACGATCCACTCGGCGCGGATTTTCCTGGCGACCTCGGCGAGGCGGTCGGTGCCGCTCGCGTGCTTTGCCGAGGTCATCACTGCCTCGGCGCCGAACTGTTTCGCCGTCTCAAAAATGCGGCGATCGTCGGTGGCGACGATGACGCGATTCAATCCGGGAGTGCGGGAAGTGTTTTCATAGACGTGCTGGATTATCGGTTTGCCGCCGATCATGGCCAGGGGCTTTCCGGGAAAGCGGCTCGAACCGTAGCGGACCGGGATAATCGCGACGACGGCCATATTAAGCTCCGGGCGCCGGCCGGCGGGTTGTGTGGCCGGTACTCGGAGTTCTGCCGCCAAAAATAAAAAGCCGCGATGGCCTTCTTGGAAAGCGCATCACGGAATTTGACTATATCCCCCGCGCCGGATCGTGTCAATGAGAATTTGGATTTTGTGGTGGGTTAACGGCTCGCCTCACGCGCCGTTCGCCGTCAACGCGCGCTTTGCAACTTCCGGTAGCTCGATCGGCGCAAACATTGAGGCGGGATAGAGATACCCGTCGGGTTCTGACTTGTCTTCGTCGATGACGCGCAGCATGTTGTGCGCTTCCGCCTCCGCGTCCGGCAAGGTGCGGTAAACTTTGCCTACCAGCAGGCTGGCAGGGTTACTGCTGTTGTTAATGCAGATTACAAAATCGCTCATCGATTGCCCCAGTCGCCGCTAGTAGCGATCGGTCTGAAGGGAGTAGTTAGCACTCTTTAAACCAACGGGATGAGAGGCTTTTCCGGCGATCTCGGATTGGGAACGAGGCGCTTCTCTGCCGGACAAATGTGCCAGTCCATCTCTTCAAGCGGAACCGCTCCCAGAAGCGGCTCCGCTCCGTGGGGAAGCTCGATCACGCGCACCTGACAAGTTCTCCCTTGGACTTCCACTTCTGCAATGCCGAATACGCGATAGTCGTGCTCGCCGGCAGCGGTGGTGTAGACACGCACCTCGTCCAGATACTCAAGGCGGAGGGGTTCGAGAAGTTCGACGGGGAGCACGAACTCCGCTGCGCCGGAATCGACCAGCGCCTGGCACTCTATTTCTTTTCCTTGTTTGTCTGACGGGAGGTACCGGTTTTGCCAGTTCCTCACCTTCACCGGAACGCGAAATACTCCCATAACTTCTCTGATAGCAGATTTTCTTTTTCTGCGCTATGCGAAGCTCGGTCGCGCGTTCGGCGTCGGCCGGAAGCAGAAGGTTAGGGGTAAAAATTCAGAATGATATCCCTTTTTCTTTCCCAGTTTGGGTGCTGTGGCATTTTTTCTCCTAGGTACTACGAAAAAGCAATTTGACATCTTAGCAAGTCAACTCAGTCAACAACGTCCCCTAAATTCCCCGCTAAATTCCCCTAAATTCCCACGTCCCCTAAATTCTCAACTCAGTCAACAACGTCCCCTAAATTCCCCCTAAATTCCCCCTCTAAATTCCCCCTAAATTTCCCCGTCCAATCTCATACAGGAACAGCTGATTAAACTCTCCATTCTCACGCGCACTGCCCCATCGCCAATTTGCTACCAGCGAGCGGCGGGATTGAAGCGGTTCGGTTTCAACCTCCGAGCACTGAAACTTGCGGCAGACAAACAAAAGCCTGCCGGTCTTTTCCTTTTCTCCAAGATCGCTCCAAAGCCGGACAGATCCCGATGTTCGATAATACGACAGGGGTCGAACGACCCAACGCTCCTGCGCGACAACCGGCATCGAAGCATACTGTTCGTCAAGTTTGGTCGCGACATCGCGCCATGGCGGCTTCGTGTTGTGCGGGAACGCGGTTGGCAGAGACGCGGCTGTCCACGCCAGCAAGATCAGCCAGAATCCTGCGGCCAAAGTCCGCGGCAACATTGTCAGACACAATCCAATCACAATGACGAATGCGACCGTTGATTGAAGCAGTTGCCGCGAAGCAAAAATGGACGCTGGTCCGGATATCGAGACGATATAAACGACTGCCGGCAGTCCAAAGGCTATGAGAAACAGGAGCAAATGGCGAGCGCCCACATCTCTCGGTAGGACGCGGTATCGTATGGACGCCGCTCCGAGCGCCGCCAGCAGCACGAGTAGCCAGTGCATTCGCAGCACCGGGGTTTCTCCGAACACGGATAGGTAGAACCGCACCAAATCGACAAAAGTCGGCGGCGTCATCCACGCGACATGGCGTGATGGATCAATTCCTCTCGAGATTGAGTCGCTCAACGCAGCGATGAACCAGGGCAGGATGAAAACGGTTCCCGCCGAGGCATAGGCAACGATCCTCCAGCTCTCCGACCGCAGAGTGAACAATGCGACGCTGATTTGAACGGCGATGAGCAATATCGCGAGATATTGGGCATAGAGCAGGACGCAGCACGAGACGGCCCAAACCGCCAGGCGTTTACGCTCACGCGGCTCCTGGAGAACTCTGAGGAAGGCGAGTACGTTAGCGGTTGAAAGAAACGCGATCAGAGCGTAGGGCCGCGCCTGCTGCCCGTAGTAGACAAAAAATGGACTTAGAGCGACGATTGAAAGTACGCCGAGAGCGAGCCACGGGGAAAGATACCGGCGAAACAACGGATATGACGTCGCAAGGAAGGCGGCCGAGAACAGCACGCTCAAGGATCGAGCGGATGCCTCCGAGACCCCGAATGCTTTCATCCATAGATAAAGGAGGAGGTTTTGCAGCGGAGGATGCGGCTTATCTCGCAAAGAGCCCGAGATCACCTCCGCAAACTGTTTGCTCGCGAGTTGAACGGAGAAGACTTCGTCCCCATCCAAGCTGTAGTGAATTTCGTGCAGGCGAACGGTCAAAGCAAGCACGACTAAAACTACAACGAGGATATATTCATATCGAAGCTTGGATTTCACGCGTGTTCCTAATCAGCGGAATCGGAACTGGGCAAGCCATACTTTAAAGCGACATGGAGCGTCAAGAGTTATTTAGCGCCAGGCTAATTGGCGCAGACAATTCCTCGCTCACCGAATTCGTCCCGAGCGGGTTGCAAACTTTACCGCCGCGGAGGTAAATACAAGCGTTATCGGAGGCAGATAGATGAAGATCACCCGGGTCCGGGCGGTTTCGCACAAAGTTCAAAACACGATGACCGGCTGGAAGACTTCGCTCGGCGGTCACGACACGCACGAGCTGATCTTCGTCCGGATCGACACCGACGAGAAGATTTTCGGCGTCGGCGTGGCGAGTCCCGGCGCGATTTTTATCAGCGGCGATACCGGCGCTAATCACTTGGAGCTGCTGAACAACCGCTTCGGTCCGGCGCTCGCCGGCATGTATCCTTTCGATATCGAAGCCATCATTCAGAAGCTCGATTCGATTGTTCGCGGCGCGGAAAGGGCGAAGGCGGGCATCGACCTCGCGCTGCACGACCTCATGGGAAAGGCTTTGCGCGTGCCGGCGAACCGTCTGTTCGGCGGCATCGTTCAGCGCCGCGTCCGCGTCACGCGGCTGATGGGCATGTTCGAGCCGAAAGAAATGGCGGAACGATCAATAGATCTCGTACAGCGCGGCTACACCGCGCTGAAGCTCAAGGTCGGGACCAACATCAAGGACGACGTCGAGCGGGTGAAGCGCGTGCGCGATGCGGTCGGCCCGGACGTCACGCTTACGATCGACTTCAACCAAGCCTGCTCGGCGAAAGAGGCGATCCGCAGCGTCAACCGGATGGAGCCGTACGATGTCACGCTCGTGGAGCAGCCGGTCAAGGCGTCGGATTTGAAGGGCATGGCGCTGGTGCGGCAATCCGTAAGTCCGCTTGTGATGGCGGACGAAGCCGTCAACTCCGCGACGGACGCGCTGAAAATCATCGACGCCGGCGCGGCGGACGTGATCAGCTTAAAAATTCCCAAGATGGGCGGTATCTTCAAGGCGCGTAAAGCGGCGGCCGTGTGCGAAGCCGCCGGCATCGATTATCTCGTCGGCACCGCGCCCGGCAGCCGGCTGCTCGACGCCGGCAACGTTCATCTGGCGGCGAGCCTCAAGAATCTAAAGCTCCCATGCGAGATCGGCGAGTTCGAGCGCATGGCCAACGATCCATGCAGCGGGCTGGAAATCGCCGGCGGCTTTTCCTCCCCGCCGGAAAAGCCGGGCTTGGGTGTAGAGGTCGATCTGATAAAAATCGGCTTGGTGGAATAGGCGGGAAGGCTAATCACTTTGCGAGAGCGAAGGGCGTGAGGGAGAGGGCCAAGTCCTCGCTATGCTCGGAATTTCAAATCGCAGATTTCAGATCTCAGATTTGGGATTTGAGATTTGTCATTTGAGATCCCGAAGGGCTCGGTCGCGGCCCGAAGACTCGCGCCCTGAGCGATCGCTTTAGTGGAAACAGTAAGGGCGGACTCATGATCATCGACGCCGACGGACATCTATTCGAGACCGAAGAGGTCTTTGAAAAATATATGGAGCCGCCGCTTCGCAACTATCGGCCGCGGCTCGTGTCGAACGATGAAGGCGCCAACTTCTGGGTCGTGGACGGGGCGACGCGCTACAGCCGGCCGAGCATTCCCGGCGCCGGGAATCCGGGCTCGGCGGCGCCGCCGGGAAAAAAGCTTCAATCGGCGCGCCGCGCTTCGGTCGGCAGTCAGACTCTCACGAACGTAAAAGAGCGCCTCGACGATTTGGACAAAGAAGGCATCGACGTTCAGTATCTCTACCCGAGCTTTCTCTTGCACATCAACTCATGGAAAGACGGCGTTCTCGGCAACGGCGTCTGCCGCGCCTACAACAGGTGGCTCGCCAAAGTATGCGCGGAAGCGCCGGATCGTTTGAAAGGGGTCGGCGTGGTTTGCTTGCGCGATCCCGATGGCGCCGTTGAGGAAGTCGTGCGGATCAAATCGCTTGGCCTCGCTGCGGTGATGATCAACGGCACGATCGGCCCCAACCGGCTGGATCATCCGACTCATGAGAACTTCTTCGCCGAGGCGAACCGACTCCTCCTACCGGTCGCGGTTCATTTCAGTTTCGAATTTCCCGCGGTGAGCGAGCTGTTCCCCCATTTTTTCCCCAACCGCGTCCTGGCGGGAATTTTTCCCATCATGGCCGGCTTCACGAGCGTCATGTGCTCCGGACTGATGGATCGCTACCCGAACTTGCGATTTGCATTTCTCGAGGGCGGCTGCAACTGGGTCGCCGCTTACGTCGAGCGCATGGACGATCATTTCGAGAACCCGCGTTACAACGCGCGCCAGTTGATCGGCCGCCCGCCGAGCGAATATTTGAACTCCGGCAGGATTTTTTTCGGCTGCGAAGGGAACGAGTCCGCGCTCGGCCGCATCGTCCAAGAGCTCGGCGCAGACAAGCTGCTTTACTCCTCGGATTACCCTCACGCCGATCGCACCGCAGGAACGGCTCGCTTTCTCCAAGAGCGCGGCGATCTACCCGCTTCGGCAAAAAAGAAGCTCCTGGAAGAAAATGCCGGGCGCTTCTACGGTTCATAGAATCCGCTGGAAATTCAAAAGGTTGTTTCTCCGGCGATGATCGGGTTGCAGCAACCCCCGCCTCCCGCGTCTAAGCTGCCAAAGGGAGGTGATTCTATGAAAAGCATGCTCAAGCTGTTCGTGGCGGCCTTGATGACACTGGCATTCAGCAGCGTCAGCTTCGCCCAGCCCGCAACCCCGGCCACTCCTCCGGAGAAGTCCAAAAAGGACGAGGAGAAGGTGACAAAGGGGGAGAAGAAAGGCGAAGAGAAAGGCAAGGCGAAAGGTAAAGCGGCGTCCGAGGAGAAGAAGGAAGAGAAAAAGGGCGACACCAAGAAGTGATCTTCACTCCTACCCAAATGGGAGAGGGCTGGCGGCTCACTCGCCAGTCTCTCTCCCATCCCGGTCCGATCACGTCACTAATCTTCGACAAAATGATTCCATGAGCTTGCTTGATTTCACCCATACCGTTCTATAAACTTTCAGCGGACTGGGCATGTGGTTCCGCATGTTTGGTGAGCCGAAAGGAGGAGCGGAGATGGAGCTGCCGAAATGCCAGAAGTGCAACAACGGGTTGCTGATCCCGCTATCGGATTACGGCCAGGAAGGCGCTTCCGTGACGTTCAAAGCCTGGGCCTGCACGAACCCGGATTGCGGATTTTCTCTCCGGGTCGATAAAGGAGAGATCACCTACGGAAAGAGAATCGAGCCGAAACACGAGCGGTGAGAATCCAGTCGTGAGATGCGCCAACCGAGCGTATCTCCCTTTTCCTTTCGTCGGCTGCATCAAGCAGCGTTTGCCCGGTTAAAACTCTGGATCGCGCGCGCAAATAGCTCACACCCGCGGTCCAATGCTTCGAGACAACACTTTTGCGTCGCCGCATCCAACGCGTAACGCTTGAGCGCTTCAGGCGCCAGCCATTCGTGTCCCTCTTCATCTCCCAGCAAGGTGTCGCGATAGATCGAAGCCGTCTTCGGGTCGATCGGCTCGACGCGCTCGATGAACGATTTCGACGTGCGCGGAAAAAACTCTTCGTGCCCGTACTGCACGCTGGCGAGCAGCTCGCAAAAAGAATCCAGCGAAGCGTGATAGTCCCATAACGCCTTCAACTCCGGGAGCGGCGCGCTCCAGAGCGCGTCAGGATCGCCGTCGAGTTCCTTGATTCTGTCGCGCAAAATCGCCGCGTGCTTGAGCTCATTGGCGACGTATTCCGACAGCGGCCGCTGGATGTCCAAATCCGGCACCTGATTGACCCATCTCGCGGTGACTTCGCCGGCGCGGCGTTCCATCACGACGCCGAACTGAAGCCGGCGGAGAATCACGGCGCGCGTCAAAGGTTTTTCCGCGCCGTAACTCTTCCGGTCGGCGGTCATCTTTGCCCACGCGGACTCTCTCCGTTCGTCCAACGCTTTCAGAAAGGCATCGGGATTTAGAGCTTCCATGCGCGCCTCCAAATCGGTAGGGTGTTTAAAGGATGCGGTTAACGATTAAACAATACGCGAGCTTTTTTCAACCCCGAATCCGAGAGGCAAATTAGCTCAGAAAAATTTAACCGCAAAGAACACATAGGGTTCAAGGCGCTCAGAAACAATTTCTTTGAGTTCTTTGCGTTCTTTGTGGTGTGGTCCGGATCGTATGAAGTCCTGGCGGTTTATAATATTTTTGCTTCCGCTGGTCATCCCGGCTCCGCCGGTTGCGGCCTTCGCGCAAGCGAGCGGGAAGTGGGTGGTGAAAGCTCCCATGCCATCGGCCCGGACCGAAGTGGCCGCTGCGGCGATCGGCGGCAAGATTTACGTGATGGGCGGCTTCGGGCAAAACGGAGATTTAGTCGAAGAGTATGACACGGCAACTGATCGCTGGCGTCGCCGCGCGTCTCTGCCGCGTCCTCTCCACCACGTCGGCGCCGCCGCGGTGAATGGAAAGATTTATGTCATCGGCGGCTACATCACCGGCGTCGGGTCGATGGACACGGTCTACGAATACGATCCGTCCGCCGATCGATGGCGCGCCGTTTCGCCCATGCCGACGGCGCGCGGCGCCTTGGCGGTGGGCGTGGTCGGCGACAAAATTTACGCCATCGGTGGGGTGGACAAAGATCAACGCAACAGCGGCGCCAATGAGCAGTATGATCCGACAGAGAATAAATGGGTCAAACGCGCGTCCATTCCGTCTCCAAGAGATCACCTGGCCGTCGGCGTCGTGGGCGGCAAGCTCTACGCCGTCGCCGGGCGACTCGACGGACGCCACGCGCGCAACGTCGCCGTCAACGAAGAGTACGATCCGGCGACGGACAAGTGGCGCCCGCGCGCGCCGATCCTGACCGCGAGAAGCGGCATCGGCGGCGCCGCGCTCGGCGGGCGAATTTTCATCTTCGGCGGCGAATCGCCGGCCGGGACTTTCAATCAAGTTGAATCCTACGATCCGATGAAGAACGCCTGGACAACGAGGAATCCGATGCCGACGGCGCGCCATGGATTGGGAGTGGCGGTGGTGGGAGAGACGATCTACGTGATTTCCGGCGGGCCGCAGCCGGGCGCGACTTACTCATCGGTCAACGAGGCGTTCACGCCGTAAAACCTTAGCCGGCCAGGTAGAAGGTAGCTATCGCGAAGAGCCAGGGCGTAAAAAATAGAATAGAAAAGGCACTTATCCACAATAGGCCTCGAATACCCCGCGTCCTCAGAAGATAATCGGGCAGCAACAACGGCCATCCGAAAAACATGAAGGCGGCATATTCGTAGCAAGGCCGATACCCGGTTTGTCGCTCGTCGTCCTGCACCCACCAGACGATCAGTAGCGAAGTACCCCATTGCCAAAGAACGTGAGACAAAGCCGATCCCTCCACGCCATAGTGGGCATAGACCGCCTGGTGTGCCCCCGATAAGAGCCAGAACCCCACAAGCCAGCCCAAGGGGGAAAACAAGCCGCGTACAATGGATGAAGCGACCACTGTGTTCTGGTACCTAGAAATCGACCAAGTCATCACCCAGTTGCAGCAACGCATACTCCGCGAGCGTACGGCGCGTCAAGCGCGATCGCCCGGGGATTCCTCTAAGTCAAGGAAAATTTCTCGCACAAACTCTGCCACGAATTAGTGGCGCACAGGTTTTGCAGCATCGTCGTCGTCGGCGGGAGGAGCGGCAGGTCGCGATTCCCTTCCTTCAATGCCTCTCCGGGCGCTATCCACAGGCTGTCGGCGACTTCTTCTGATTTCTGCAATGCGGTTTGTCCTTCGGGGAGCGCGGCGAGATAAAAACGAGTGTCGAAGCGCATGGGAAAAAATTCCGGCGTCACGCGGTGGGAAAAATATGTGATGCGATTCAAATCGCAGAAAAGATTTTCCGCTTCGAGAAAAGAACCGAAGTCCAAAGATCCTGCGACGAGAGCCTTGCGCCTGTCCTCGAACCTCCGCGCCGTCTCTGGGTCCTTCACATCCGGCGCAGCGCCGTTCTCTCCGACGCAGAGAACGATGCCCACTTCTTCGAACAGTTCTCGGATGACCGCGACCCAGTGCGCCAGCGAAAGCTCCGGGCCGACATGATCGCCGAGGATCCGTTGCGCTTCTCTTCCCGAGAGCCCGCGGCAGCGACGCAGGATCTTTTCCGACCCGTCTTCCGCGCCGACGCTGCCTCCGGGAAAGACATAGTATCCTCCCAAAAACTTCATCTCGCTCAGCCGGCGGGTCAGGAGGATTTCGAATTTTCCGTCTGGGTCGGGGCGGATGAGCAGCACCGTGGAAGCGTGTTTCGGTCTTCCGGTCGCCATCTTAATCTTCCTTTAACTCCTCGGGCGGGACGAAGCCGTGGCGCAGCGTGTTCTCGCTCACCGTCCTCGGTTCGACGAACTGGAGAAGATAGTCCGGGCCGCCGGCCTTGGAGCCGATGCCGGAGAGCTTGAGCCCGCCGAAGGGTTGCCGTCCGACGACGGCGCCGGTGATGCCGCGATTGATATAGAGATTGCCCACGTAAAATTCTCTGCGCGCCTGCTCGATGTGCGCCGGCGAGCGCGAGAACAGGCCGCCGGTCAGCGCGTAGGAAGATTGCTTTGCAATCCGGAGCGCGTCGTCGAAGTCGCGCGCCCGGATCACGGCGAGCACCGGGCCGAAGATTTCCTCCTGAGCCAGCCGGTGCTGCGGCTCGATCTCGCTGAAGATCGCCGGACCGATGTAGTAGCCCTCCTTCGGCACGGCCATTTCCAGCATGCATTTTCCCTCGCGCTTGCCGAGGTCGATATAGCCGGCGATGCGCGCCTCAGCCGCGGCGTCGATCACCGGGCCGATGAAGTGGCGCGGATCTTTGGGCGCGCCGATCTTTAAGCTCCTTACCGCTTCCACCAGCCGCTTGAGCAGGCGATCGTGCACTGCCTCCACCAGGATGAGCCGCGACGCGGCCGAGCACTTTTGCCCCTGATAGCCGAACGCCGAGTCGATGATGTGGGTGACCGCCTCGTCCAGATCGGCGTCCGCGTCGACGATGACCGCGTTTTTTCCTCCCATTTCCGCGATCACGCGCTTCACGTGTTGCTGGCCGGGCTGGTAGGTGTAGGCTTCGCTGAGAATCTCCAGGCCGGCTTCGCGCGAGCCGGTGAAGGCGATCAGATGGACGGCTGGATGGCGCACCAGATAGGCGCCAAGCTCGCCGCCGCCCTGAAGGAGCTGGCACGCGAGCGGCGGCAGCACGGCTTCACGCAAAATATCCAACAGGTGAAAACCCATCACCGGCGACTGTTCGGCGGGCTTGATAATAGCGCAGTTGCCGGCGACCAGCGCAGCCGCGGTCATGCCGGCAAGAATCGCCAGGGGAAAATTCCACGGCGCGATTACGACGGCGACGCCTCTGGGCTCGTAGAAATAGAGATTGCTCTCGCCCGGAAGAATCTCAGTCGCGCGCGGCTCGGCCAGGCGGATCATCTCGCGGCCGTAGTATTCCAGGTAATCGATCGCCTCGACGACGTCGGCGTCCGCCTCGCGCCAGCCTTTGCCGACTTCGAAAACTTCCCAGGCGGCGAGCTCGAGACGCCGCTCGCGCATGATCGCCGCGGCGCGGAAGAGGATCGCGGCGCGCTCGCGGGCCGGCGTCGCGCGCCAGCCAGGAAAAAATGTTTCCGCCGTCTCGATCGCTTGATCGGCCTCTTTTTTTCCGGCGAGCGGCACGCGCCCCACGATCTCTTGGATCTCTTGCTGCGCGGCCGGATTCACCGACTCGATCCACGTTTCACTTTTCTCCTCTCCGCCGCCGATCCAGAGAGGATAGTTCCGTCCCAGTTTGCTCTCGACTTCGCGCATAACGGCGGCGAAGCGCTCGCGGTTTTCCCGCCGGGAGAAATCGAGCGGCGGCTCGTTGACGAATTCTCCGGGATTCTCCGCATCGGTGAGGCGCGGAGTTGCGGGCGGCACGGGCTCTGCCCGCGTTTTGGGCACGGGGGCTTCGATCAGCGATTCGATCTGTTTCTGCTCGGCGTAGGTCTGGCGCAAAAACGATGTATTCGAAGTGTTCTCCATCAGCCGCCGGATGAGATAGGCGATGCCGGGAATCAACTCACCGACGGGAACGTAGACGCGCACGCGCCGGCCGCTTTGAATGATCGCCTGGCGCACGGACTCGGCCATGCCGAAGAGCATTTGGATCTCGTAGCCGTTCTCAGGGATGCCCAGATGCCGGGCCGCTACCACCGCATGAGCGAGGCTGCGCAAATTGTGGCTGCCGAAGGCCGCGTCTATGATATCGTGATTTTCCAACAGCAACCGAGTGAGGCGCTCGTAGTTGGCGTCGGTCGCGGCCTTGTCGAGAAAAACCGGGATGGGCCAATTCTTCTGCTTGGCCCAGGCGATCTCGCTGTCCCAGTAGGCGCCTTTGACGAGCCGCACGCCGACCCGCCGCCGGCGCTCTTTCGCCCAGCGGATGAGCGCGGCGAGATCGCTCTCGGCGTCGCGCAAATAGGCTTGCATTGCTATCGTCACGCGAGGGCGTCGGCTAAATTCCTCCTCTTCCAGCAGAGAGCGGAAAATGTCGAGGGTCAGATCTTTGTGGGCGTACTGCTCCATGTCGACGGTGAGCGCCGCATCGAGCTTGGAAGCCTCGCGCAAAAGCGGCCGGAGCCGATCTTTCACGGCGATCTCGGTGTCCAGATCGAGGGGATCGAAGCGCGCGCAGAGCGCCGAGAGCTTTACTGACAGATCGATTCTGGGAAGCGGCCCGTCCGGGCCGGCGTCGATCTGCGGAGCCGAAGGCCAGTCCCGGCTTGCCGCGGCCAGACGGCGCAGTAGATCGATGTAGCGGCGTTGCATCGCAAGGGCTTCGCCGTCGCTTACCGTCGCCTCGCCCACAACGTCCAGAGTGAACGCCGAGGGCTCTTGGCGCAACTTTTCCAACACCGGGACGAGCGCCTTGCTCTCCTCCTCGGCGATAAAACGGCGCGCGAGGCGAACGACGTTGTGCCGCACGAGCGGAGCGACTAGCGCTCCCGCGTGGAGCGCCTGCGCGAGAAAGACGAGGCCGCCCAGGGCGTGGTCCACACGGCCGAAGTACTCGCGCAGGTGGCGGCCGATCTCCGCCGCCGAATCCAGGCTCGGCAGCACGTCGACGAAGCGGAACAGCGCCGTGCGGAGCGATTCGTCGGCGAGCGCGCCGTCGATCATTCGGCCGATCCAGTCCTGCGGCTCAAAGAGAGAAGGCTTGTGCGCGGACGCTTTGATATAAAGCGAGCGGGCCAGCTCGCGGACTTCGGCTTCCATGTTATGGGAGAGCTGCATCGACGATCCCGTTCCAGTGTATCACATTACCTTGGCGCTCAATGATGAAGCTCCCCCTCACCCTTCCCTCTCCCCCGCGACGGGGGAGAGGACAAAGGAGAGGGGGTTTCCGTTCGAGTTGATCCGCGCGATGAATTCACCTAGCTTAGGAAACCGTGAAGCTGGAGCTGAGCGATATCTCGGTCGCCGGAATGGAGCACGACGGCCGTCTGCTTTGGCTGGCCATTCCAAAGCAAAAACGCGTGGCCACATACGATCCGGCGACCGGAAAAACCGAAACGAAGCTCACTTACACTCATGAAGTCTGGGATGTCTCGCCGGCGGAGACGGGCCTGTGGTTGTTGACCGCGGGGGGAAAGCTCGACCGGCAAATCGTCTTCTGGTCGTTTGCCGACGATAAACCGGCGCTCACGTTCGGTTGCCCGGAGGGCGCGGCGGCGGGCGCGACGCTCGTCGACGGCAAGCTCTGGCTCACGCACCGCAACAACCGCAAGCTCTATTGTCTCGATCCCGAGACCGGCAAGACCAACTGGGTGATTCGCACGGAAAATGAAACTTTCAGCCCGGCGGCATTTAGACATGAGCTGTGGATGATCGAATCCGAGCCTGGGCCCTTGGGCCACTGGGGCGAAAAACGCCAGGCGAAATATTTTTTTTCGCGCTACGATCCAGCGCGCGAGCTTGTGGTCGAGCGGCTCCCCGTCGATTTCATTCCGACCTGCATGGCGTACGACGGTGAGCGTTTCTGGTACGCCGAGTCGGACAAGAACGGCATCGCCTCAACGGAAAAGAACTTTCGCCAGCTCTGAGCGGTACTTTCGCGTCAACTCGTTGTCGTCTCCCAAAACCTCGAAAATTTGCAGCATCGCTTTCCGCGCGGCGTCGTCGCGAAAGCCCCGGTCTTTTTTGACGATCGAGAGAAACTCGGCCAGCGCCTCTTCGTATTTTTCATTCGCGGCCAGCGCTTGCGCCAGCTCCAATCGCTTCGCCAAATTATCAGGATCCGCGGCCGCAGCGGCGCCGAGCGCGGCCTCGTCTTGGCGGCCGGCGCTTTTGAGCGTCAGGCGGGCGATGAGCTGGTCGGCGTCTTTACGCTCGTCGCTGGTGAGCGGCACTTTCTCCAGCAATTCGAGCGCCTTTTTGTCTTCGCCGGCCGCTATAAGAATGCGCGCCAGGCCGAGAAGCGCCTTGGGATGATTGGGATCCGATTGCAGGATCTTCTCGTAGAGGGCTCTTGCCTCTTCCGTTCGCCCGCTCTTTGCCAACTCCTCCGCTTCCACGGCGTCGCGATCCGCCTCCGAAGGAAGGAAGCGGGACAGCCATTGGCGCACGGAGTCCTCCGGCAGCGCGCCGGTGAATTCACCCGCTATCTTGCCGTCCGCGAAGACTTTTACCGCGGGGATTCCTTGAATATGGAAGAGCGCCGCCAGCTCGGGATTTTCGTCCACGTTCACCTTGGCGAGAATGAAGTCTCCGGCGTGCTCTTCCGCGAGCCGCTCCAAAACGGGTCCGAGAACTTTGCACGGCCCGCACCACGGCGCCCAGAAGTCTACGACCACCGGCGCCCGGCTAGAGCCTTCCAATACTTCCTTCTCGAAATCCTCTTCGTCGACTTCGATCGTCCAGGGGTTCATGAGACTTCTATTGACCTCCGCCGTATTTGGGGTCGTTGTCGATTATTTTCTTGGCGAAATTTCTCACCTGAGCCGCCACGGGGCGGATGGAGCAAATGGTAGCCTCCCAGATTTCGTCTTCCGTGGCGCCGGCCTTGCGGGCCCGGTCGAGATGAAGCTTGGCGCCATACTCGTGGCCGATCGCTAGATTCACCGCAAAGCGGATGAGCTCGGATACCTTCGGCTCTAAAGAGCCTTCCTTGTACTCGATGCCGAAAAATTCCATCTGCTTAGCCATGCTCTTTCTCCTTTCGAATTAGTTTAGCTCTTATGCTGAGCGTGTCACCGGTCATTCCATACTTTCCGCTCGCGCGGCCCTCACCCTTGCCCTCTCCCTCAGGGGAGAGGGTTGGGGTGAGGGAAAAAATGAGAGACGGAAGCCATCGAATGCAGTTAGCACGTTACGTTCTCTTCTTGCCTAAGTTGTCGGGATCAAATGCATTGCCGTTCAAAGTAAACTCCCGCTCGACCGGCACGGGACGAAGAATCGTTTGCAGCACGTAACAGCCGTTCTCGGCGTTGCGGACGACGGCGGCAATCTTCTCAACGGCCTCATCGGAATCGAGCTCCAACCGCGTCTCAAAGCCTAGCCCCTGCGCCCGGACGGTCTCGGCCAGGACCGAGCCTTCGCTTTTAAATTTAGCTTTGACGAACACGCGCGCCTTTTTAATCCTGGTTTTCATCATCTCCGCGTACCGGGAGATCTGCGTCAGCAGTCAAAAACCCAGAGAGAGGGAAAAGTAAGCCAGCGGCGGCGGTGCGGTGTTCTCGCCGCCCGTGCGCTCCGCCTCGTCGCAGTAAACCGTAAAGCCGCGCGCGCGGCCTTCCTTCCGCATCTTTTGAAGAGTCTCGGCATCCGCCTCGAGCACGATCTCGCGCTTTATCCGAATGTCTTCAGCCATTTTTCTTCCTCCTCCGGGGGCGATCCGTTTCGCTCCCGACTCAGTCTTAAATATAGTAACGATCGCCGGTATTTTCCACTGTGCGGCGATCGCTTCCCGCCAAGGCTTTTGCCTTGGCGGTTTGCTAAGGCAAATAAGTTGGTTGACAGGACCGCCGCTTCACTCTAGGCTCTTCGAATATATTGTCGTCGTTGCTAGATATACCAAGGCGGCGCGGTAGCCGACTGAGGTGGCCTATTGAATGCGAATTGGGTTCGTAAAGAACTCGGCGTCGCTATCGTATTGATCCTCGCGCTGGCGGCGCTGGGTTACCTCTTTTATTTAGGATCGGAGGGCTGGAGGGACGGCGCCGACGCGCGGCAGATCGCGGTCGAGGGACTCCTTTTCGTCTTCGTCTTTATTTGGAATCTGGCGATTCTGCCTCGATGGAGATCCGCCGGAACCTTGTGTTTGGGATCTCTTTTATTTTTGCTCGGCAGTTTTGCCGACGTCGCCGACAATTTTTTTTACCAGCCGCGCTGGGGCGATTGGCTCGTGGAAGACCTCTCGCTCGCTTTAGGCGCGGGGTTGATGGCGTTGGGCATCCGGGCCTGGGTGAGAGAGAAAGACCGCCTCTTGGCCCAATTTCAAAGAGAGCGCGATTTCGAGGCCTCATTGATCCCTAAACTTTTTCACGACCTCAGGGTGCCGCTCGGCAACCTGATCGGAATGACCGACATCGCGCAGGGTGATCCGAAGTTTTCGGAGGATTCCGGCCGGCGGCGCGAGTATTTTGACGTCGTCATGCGGGCGGCGAACGACATGTACTTTCTCATCGACAACGTCCTCGAAACCTATCGTATCAAATCGGAAACGCTGCGGCTGAGCCCGGCCGCGACCTCCCTGACGGCGCTGCTCGATGAATCGCTCAGGGATTTTCACTACCAGGCGAGAAAAAAGCAGATCGGCTTAACTACGGATTTTCCGGAAACCGACATAGAGCTGACGGCCGACCGCGTCAAAATCGTCCGGGTGATCCAGAATCTCTTGGCGAACGCGATCAAGTTTTCTCCGCGGGGAGGAAAGATCATTTTGAAGGCGGGGGCACAGGACGGCCGGATCACGATCCGGGTGGTCGACGAGGGCCCGGGCGTGCCGCAGGAGTTGCTCGCGCCGCTCTTCGATGAAGCCACGGCGGCTCCGAGGATGGAATCCGACGAAGCCGGCGAGGGCTTCGGACTCGGGCTCAAGGTAGTGCGCGAATTCGTTCGTCTTCACGGCGGCCGCTTCTGGATCGAGTCCAACTCTCCCCATGGCGCGCAGTTTTGCTTCTCGCTGCCGCAGCGGCAATAACATGGTTAGTTTTGGATAACGGAATCGGAAAAAGATAGCTCGCGCAAAGGCGCAAAGAACGCCAAGTTCGGATAAAAAGGAAGATATTTTCCTTCGCGCTCTTGGCGTCTTGGCGCGATAAACCGAAATCCAAAATAAAAAATAGAACGATGGCCAACAAGATTCTCATCGTGGACGACGAGCCTTTCAATCTCGATCTGCTCCAACAGGAGCTGACCGATCGAGGATATGCGATCGAAAGAGCCGGCAGCGGCGCCGAGGCCCTCAGCCAAATCGAATCATTCCACCCGGAACTCATACTCCTGGACTATCAGATGCCCGGCATGAACGGCGTCGATGTTCTTAAAGAGCTGCGCGGCAGGGGACACGATACGCCGGTCATTATGATCACGGCTTACGGCACGATCGAGCGCGCCGTGCAGGCGATGAGGGAAGGCGCGTACGATTTTATTCCCAAGCCTTTCGAGCCGGACCACCTGGCCCTGGTCGTGCGGAAAGCCTTGGAGCGGGAGAGCCTCAAAAGAGAAGTCGAAATCCTCTCGGAAGAAGTCAGCGAGCGGCACCATCTCGTTCTCGGAAAAAGCGCCAAGATGAATCTGGCCGTGGATGCCGCCAAAAAAGCCGCGCACAGCAAGGCGACGGTGTTGCTCCTGGGCGAGAGCGGCACGGGCAAGGAACTTCTCGCGCGCGCGATCCACAAATGGAGCGATCGGAGAGACAAGCCGTTCGTCGCCATCAACTGCGTCGGCTTGTCGAAGGATCTCTTGGAAAGCGAGCTCTTTGGCCATGAAAAGGGCGCGTTTACCGGAGCGCATCAGCTTAAAAAAGGTAAGATGGAGCTGGCCGACGGCGGCACGGTTTTTCTCGACGAGGTGGGCGACGTTACTTCCGAGCTGCAAACCAAGCTGCTGCGCTTTCTTCAAGAGCGGGAGTTCGAGCGCGTCGGCGGAACCAAGCCGATGCGCGTGGACGTGAGAATCATCGCGGCGACCAATCGCGATCTCGACGGCGACATCAAACAGGGGCGCTTTCGGGAAGATCTGTACTATCGCCTCAACGTCGTGCCCATTCACTTGCCGCCGCTAAGAGACAGAAAAGAAGACATCGCGGATCTGGCGAAATTTTTTCTTCAGCGCTTTGCGAAAGAGACAAAGAAGAATTTCGGCGAGATCGCCGCGGAAGCTATGGACTGGCTTCTCACTTATCACTGGCCCGGAAACGTCCGCGAGATGGCCAACGTTATCGAGCGCGCCGTCGTCCTCGGCCTGGGACCGAGACTTGCTTCCGCCGATCTGCCGACGTCCATAGCCGGCGGCGCGCAGGGCTCTTTGCCTGGCGGCCTTTCGTATCACGAAGCGATCGACGCCGCGCGCCGCGAGATGATCCAGAAAGCGCTCGCCCAGGCCGACGGTAACCGCACCGAAGCGGCCAAGCTGCTTGGCCTCCACAAAACCCACCTCTTCAGGCTGATGAAATCCCTCAAAATCGACTGAAGCGGTTCTGCTACTCTGGGTAGCAAACCTGCTACTCTCCGTTTGATCTCGCGACTCTCACACAGCTCACGACATAAAAAATCGGCTGCGATTCCGGTGGCTTGACTTCGGGACATCACCTGCGCGAGTCTGGCACGGCCATTGCGATTAAATTGAGGTGGAGAAAACCATGAACAGAACAACAGCGGCTTGGCTAATCACTATCGTTATCCTGCCTTTTGTTCATCTCGCCCACGCGCAGCAGGCGAAGAAGGTCGCTCGAATCGGCCTTCTCGTTCCGGGCTCGCAATCCGCGTTTTCAGTCCGGATCGATGCGTTCCGCCAGGGACTCAGAGAGCTTGGTTACCTCGAAGGCCAAAATATCGTCATCGAGTACCGTTATGGAGAGGGAAAGACGGAGCGATTGCCTGAGTTGGCGGGTGAGCTGGTCCGCCTCAAGGTAGACGTTATCGTTACCGCCTCTACGCTCTCCGTTCAGGCTGCCAAAAAAACCAGCGGCACCGTCCCCGTCATCTTCACTGCGGTCAATGATCCGGTTGGGACCGGGCTCGTCGCCAGTTTCGCGCGACCGGGCGGGAACGTTACTGGAATGACGAACCTGTCGACCGAACTGGATGGTAAAAGGTTGGAGCTGTTGAAGGAGACCTTCCCCAAGGTCATTCGTGTGGCTTACCTCTGCAATCCAAACTCTCCAAAAAGCGAGATGCAGGCGGCGGCGCAGGCACTCGGCGTTCAGCTCCAAACTCTGGAAGTGCGGAGCGCGAACGATTTCAACCCTGCGTTCGAAGCGGTACTCAAGGCTCGCGCACAAGCGATCATTATATCGCCCAGTCCGGTCTTCATTACCTATCAAAAGCAGATTGTGGACTTTGCGGCCAAGAACCGGTTGCCGGCGGTGTATACAACCGGAGATTACGTGATCGGTGGCGGTCTCATGTCCTATGCGCACAACAACCTTGAGAACTGGCGCCGAGCGGCTACGTACGTCGACAAAATCCTCAAGGGCGCCAAGCCGGCCGAGCTGCCCGTCGAGCTGCCGACAAGCGTGGAGCTCGTCGTCAACATGAAAACCGCCACGGCGCTCGACATTAAGATTCCGCAGTCCGTCCTGGCGCGCGCGGACCGGGTGATCGAGTGAGCAGCGGCAGGTCGAGACAGGCCTCCCGGGAGTAGCAAGCGTGGCGATCATCGAGCTCGAGGGCGTGAGTAAGACGTACCCGAGCCGCGTCGGCCCGACCGAGGCGCTCCAAGATGTCTCGCTGGCCGTCGAGCGCGGGGAGTTCGTCTCGCTGATCGGCCCGTCGGGGTGCGGGAAGTCCACCCTCCTCCGGATCGTCGGCGACCTCGTCCCGCCCTCGGAAGGCGTGGTCACCGTGAACGGAAAGCGCGCCGGGGCGGCGCGCCTCGATCGGGACTACGGCATCGTGTTCCAGGCGCCCGTGCTCTACGACTGGCGTACGGTGGAGGCCAACGTCGGCCTGCCGCTCGAGGTGATCGGCTGGCCGCGGCCGGAGCGGGACCAGCGGGTGCGGGCGCTCCTGCGGCTGGTCGGGCTCGACGCCTTCCGCCGCCATTATCCCTGGCAGCTCTCGGGTGGGATGCAGCAGCGGGTCGCCATCGCGCGGGCGCTCGCGACCAACCCGGCGATCCTGCTCATGGACGAGCCGTTCGGGGCGCTCGACGAGATGACGCGGGAGCGCCTGAACGGGGAGCTCCTGAACGTTTGCCGCGAGACCGGCGCCACCGTGCTCTTCGTCACCCACAGCATCGCGGAGGCGGTCTTCCTTTCGAGCCGCGTCGTCGTGCTGACGCCCCGGCCCGGCCGCATCGAGCGAGTGGTGGACGTGGACCTGCCGCAGCCCCGCAGCGAGAAGACGCGCGCCCTGCCGCGCTTCTTCGAGCTGGTCACCCTCGTGCGGGAGCACCTGGTCGAGGACCCCGCTCTGACCGCCGCGGGGAGCCCCGCCGGCGAGGTCAGGTAGCCGATGCGGCCCGCCCGTGAGTATCTGCCGGTCTTGGGGGTCTTCGCGCTCGGCCTCCTCTTGTGGGAGGGGGTCGTCTTCGCCTTCTCGATCGAGTTCTACCTCCTGCCGGCGCCCCACGTGATCGCGGCGACCCTCCGGCAAACCTACCCGGTCCTGCTGGAGTCGGCGCTCTACACGTTCGGCGAGGCGCTGGCCGGCTACGCCCTGGGCTGCGGCGGGGGCGTGCTGGTCGCCGCGCTGGCGAGCCGGTTCCCGGCGTTCGCCGGCGTCGTTCTCCCCTACGCCATCGCGTCGGCCTCGGTGCCGATCGTCGCGCTGGCGCCGCTGGCGATCGTCTGGTTCGGCATCGGCCCGGGCTCCAAGATCGCTATCGCGACCCTGATGACGTTCTTCCCGACCTTCGTCGGCACGCTCCGAGGCCTGCTCGGCGTCGACGCCCGGAGCCTCGAGCTGATGCGAAGCATCGCCGCGACCGAGTGGCAGGTCTTCTGGAAGCTCCGGCTCCCGCACAGCCTGCCCCACATGTTCACCGCGTTCCGCGCGTGCACCACGCTGGCCATGATCGGCGCCGTCGTGAGCGAGTTCTTCGGCGGCCCGATGAAGTCGCTCGGCGTGTATATCAAGAGCACGGCGAGTCTCTTCCAGACCCGCCAGTCGTGGTCGGCGATCCTCGTGGCCTGCGTGCTCGGGCTGACGTTCTACCTGGCGGTGACGCTCGTCGAGCGCCTCGTCGTGCCGTGGCGAGTCGGCGAGGACCGCGCCGGGGCGTGAACGCCGCCTGGCGCCCTGGTCGAAACCTCATGCGATGTCGGAGGGACCCGCGATGACGAGACGGACGAACGGGACGACGTGGCTCGCGCTGACCCTGGTGACGCTGGGGGCTCTCTTGTGGCCGGGGTCGGCCGCGGCGCAGGCCACGAAGGCGCGGCTCCAGCTCAAGTGGGTGACCCAGGCCCAGTTCGCGGGGTACTACGCGGCCAAGCAGCAGGGCTTCTATCGCGCCGAGAACCTGGACGTTACCATCATCCCCGGCGGCCCGGACATCGTGCCCGAGCAGGTGGTGGCGGGCGGCGGGGCGGAATTCGGGATCGACTGGCTGCCGAGCCTCCTGTCCGCGCGCGAGCAGGGGGTGCCGCTGGTCAACATCGGCCAGGTCTTCGCCTACAGCGGCATGCGGGAGCTCGCGTTCAAGACGTCCGGCATCAAGACGCCGGCGGACCTCAAGGGCCGGAAGGTGGCGGTGTGGTTCGGCGGAAACGAGTTCGCCCTCCTGGCGACGCTCGCCAAGTACAAGCTCGACCCGCAGAAGGACCTCACGCTGGTCCAGCAGCCGTTCGACATGAACCTCCTGCTGCAGAAGCAGGTCGACGCGGCGGCAGCGATGACCTACAACGAGTACAAGCAGGTGCTGGACGCGGGCGTTAAGCCCGAGGACCTGGTCGTCATCGACTTCAACACCGAGGGCACCGCCATGCTCGAGGACGGGATCTTCGTCCGCGCGGACTGGCTCCGCACCGGCAAGAACAAGGAGACCGCCGCTCGGTTCCTCCGAGCGTCCCTCAAGGGCTGGGAGTTCTGCCGGAACCAGGCGGCCGCCTGCGTAGACCTCGTGCTGAAGGAGAGCCCGGTGCTCGGCAAGCCGCACCAGACCTGGATGATGGCGGAGATCAACAAGCTCGTCTGGGGCCCGCCCGCGCCCAAGACGCCGGCCGGGAAGATGGACCCCGAGGCCTTCAAGCGCACCGCCGACATCGCGCTGAAGTTCGGCGTGATCAAGAAGCCCGCCGAGCCGTCCGCCTACACCCACGAGGTCTGGGAGCTGACCCGGACCCTGCGCTAGGGATGGGCTGACGGTGATATCCAGACACTGGAAGGGCATCGCCAGGCTGGGGCAGGCCGAGAGCTACGTGAACCACTTGCGGACGGACACGTTCCCGCAGCTCTCGGCGATCCCGGGCTTCGTCCGTGCCGGCATTCTCCGGCGGGAGGTCGATGCCGGCACCGAGTTCAGGATCGTCACGGTGTGGGAATTTCTGAGCGCGATCCGCGCGTTCGCCGGGCGGGATCCCGAGGTGGCCGTCGTGCCTCCGGTCGTCCAGGCCATGATGGCGGATTACGATGCCCGGGCGGTGCACTATGAGATCGTCGATGCTTATGAGCGGTGACGCC
>DASXUF010000009.1 GCA_036504975.1 Candidatus Binatia bacterium
TCTTGGCCCGCTTCATGGTCCTTCCTCCAGCAATCGCGGAACGGCTTCTGAATTATCATACACCGTCCATCGATCGGCTAAAAGTCGATAGATATTTTGGAAGTTACTCCAGCTTCGGGTGTATCGCCGGAGAACGTCGGCGCGCGGCACGTTGTGTCCGCCGTGCTTGACGCGCATTGCGATCCTGCGAAGCGCAAGGTTTGAGGACGACAAGCGGAGATAGACGATTTCGATGTGGTACCCGGCGGCTTTCCAGCGCTTCAAGCGGGCGAGGTATCCAAGACCGCTTAACGTGCTCTCGAAAGCAAAGTCCAGGCGCGCCTTCGCGAGGTGATCGAGCTGCTTTAAAACCAGACGGCCGGCTGCGAGCGCGGCCAGCTCGGGCCGCAACGGGGAAATCCCGCCGGCGATCAAATCTGCGTTCACGAAATGAATTACATCAGCGTCCTTGGGCAGGTATTCGCGCGCGAAGGTCGTCTTACCGGCACCGTTTGGCCCGGCGATGATCACACAGACGGGAGATTTGACCGGTGACTTGCTCATGTGAAGCGGGATTTTAATTGTCATAATCGTAGGAAGCAAGGCGAATGATGAAACCCTCCCAGATTCATTTGCGCCTCTCTCGTCGGTTTGTTAGTTTGCTCGCATGCCGGAGAAGCAACTCAAATACGTCGGGCAGAGCGTCGCCAGAGTCGATGGCGTCGAAAAGGTAACGGGGAGGGCGAAATTCACCGGGGATCTCGTGATCCCCGGAATGCTGCACGGCAAAATTCTTCGCAGTCCGTTTCCACACGCGCGCATTAGAAGCATCGACGCTTCGCAAGCCGAGGCGCTGCCCGGCGTCGCCGCGGTGCTCACGGCAAGAGATATTTCGGATACGAAGCCTTTCTACAGTGGCCGGCCCGTCATCGCGATCGACAAAGTACGCTACGTCGGCGAGCCGGTTGCCGCCGTGGCGGCAGACACTCTCCGCGCAGCAGAAGAAGCGCTCGCGCTGATTCAGGTCGAGTACGAAGAGCTTCCGCCCGCCGTCGGTCTCGACGCGGCGCTCGCTGAAGGCGCGCCGCTCGTTCACGACGATGCGGCCGGCAATATCTGCGGTCACGAGCGCGTCGAGAAGGGGAACGTTGATCGGGGCTTCGCCGAGTCCGACGAGGTCTTCGAAAACACGTTCACTTTTCCCATGGTCTATCACTACGCCCTCGAGCCGCACTCGGTCATTGCCGACTTCAACGACGAGGGGATCACGGTCTGGTCGTCGGCGCAGCATCCGTTTCAGGTCCGGGGCGACATCGCAAAGATTTACGGCCTTCATCCCACCAAAGTCAGAATGGTCATCCCTTTTCTCGGCGGCGGTTTCGGCAGCAAATCCTACACGAAATTCGAGCCATTGGTCGTCGCGCTGGCGCGGAAGGCAAGAGCGCCCGTTCGCATCTGCAACTCGGTGACCGAATCGATGCTCACCGTGCGCCGCCACGGCGCGCGCGTGAAATTGAAAACCGGCGTCAGACGCGACGGCACTCTGGTCGCGCGCGCGGCCGAAATTTATCTCGACACCGGCGGCTACGCGGACAACGGTCCGGCGGTCGCGATCCGCGCCGCGACGCGCGTTCTCGGCCCGTATAGAATTCCACACATCCGCACGGACGCCTACGCGGTCTACACCAACTCCGGCTCGGCCGGCTCTTTCCGCGCCATCGGAGCGCCCCAGACGATCTTCGCGTCGGAGTCGCAGATGGACATGATCGCCGCGAGACTCGGCATCGATCCGGGCGAGCTGAGGCTCAAGAATTTTCTCAAAAAAGGCGAGGAGCTTCGCCCCAAGCTCCGCGGCATGGACGCGAACCTCGCGGCGAACCTGAAGACGCTCGTGCGCGCGAGCGGATGGAAAAAGCGCGCGAAATCAAAAGGCCGCGCGGCGATGGGGCTCGCGTGCGGCGCGACCAATGCGGGCGCGACGCCGATTTCGGTCGCGATGGTGCGGCTACAGCCGGACGGCTCGCTCCTGGCCTTCGCCGGCAGCACCGAGATGGGGCAGGGCGTGCGCACGGTGCTGTCGCAAATCATCGCCGAGGAATTGAATTTGCCGCTCGATGCGATCCGCATCGGCGGCGCCGATACCAAAGTCACGCCTTACGATGCTTCCACCGGATCGAGCCGCTCCACCACGCTCATGGGCACTGCGATACAGCGCGCGGCGCGGGAGCTAAAAAATCAGCTCCTCAAAATCGGCGCGGAGGCGCTGCGCGTCAAACCGGCACAGGTGCAAATGGTCGACGGCACGATGATCTGCGGCGAGATGAGAATTACGTTTCGCGAGGCGCTGGAGCGCCGCTTCGGCGGCTCGGGCGGCGAGCTGATCGGCCACGGCGACGTCGGCCCCGAGATCACCGGCTCGCTTCCCGTATTCTGGGAGATCGGCATGGGAACCGCGGAACTGGCCGTAGACCAGGAGACCGGACAGATCGCGATCAAGCGGTACGTTTCCGTCGCCGACGTGGGCAAGGCGATCCATCCGGAAGGCTGCGTCGGCCAGGAGGAAGGCGCGGCGATGATGGGCATCGGGCACACGCTGTTCGAGCAGATGATCTACGAAGGCGGCCAGCTCGTCAACTCGAACTTGATCGACTATCGCGTGCCGAGATTTTCCGACGTGCCTCGGGAGTTCGAGACCGTGCTCGTCGAGAACGAAGACGGCCCCGGCCCGCACGGCGCCCGCGGCATGGGCGAAGGCGGCCTGGTCTCGGTCGCGCCCGCGATCGCCAACGCGCTCGCCCGCGGCTACGGCCTTCGCATCAACGATCTCCCGCTCACACCCGAGCGCGTGTGGAGAGCGTTAAAGGATCGGACAAAGTAAGCGTTCCGCCCACAGCGCCGCGCGGATTTCCCACCTCGAGTGCTCGTCTCAGGTAATTCCCCAAGCTGCATTACTGGATTTTCCTTGCATCGAAGCGGTTTTTAAACCGATTGTCGTCCGCCCGCCGGCAAATTATTCTATGCTAAAATTATGAACGATTGCTTCCATCGTCTCTTCGAAGCCCAGGTCGAGCGTACTCCCGACGCTGTCGCGGTGGCTTACAAGGACGAGCGCCTTACTTACCGCGAGTTGAACCGGCGGGCCAATCAGCTGGCGCGTCGTTTGCGGATTGTCGGCATAGGACCGGAAATGCTCGTCGGAATCTGCATGGAGCGCGCGCCGGAAATGATGGTCGGACTTATCGGCATCCTCAAAGCCGGCGCCGGATATTTGCCTCTCGATCCGTCGTATCCTGCCGAACGCTTGGCGTACATGCTCGAAGACGCCAGGACGCCGGTGGTCCTCGCGCAGAGACGGATTTCCGACAAAGTCTCCGGCCACACCGCAAAAGTCATTTGCGTCGACGAGGATTGGCCGGAGATCGAGCGCGAGAGCGGCGAGAATCTGGAGAACGGTCCCGAGCCGGATCATCTCGCCTACGTCATCTATACTTCAGGCTCCACGGGAAAACCCAAAGGCGTGATGATCCACCACCGCGGTCTGGCGAATTATTTGTCATGGGCCGCCCGCTACTACCGCATGTCGGAAGGAGCGGGGACGCTGGTCCATTCGCCCATCGGATTCGATCTTACCATCACCACGCTGTTAGCTCCTTTGCTGGTAGGCCAGCGCGTCGTGCTTCTTCCCGAAGGTCCGGGAATCGAAGAGCTGGCGCGCGCGCTCGGCGCCGGGAAGGATTACACTCTGGTCAAGATCACGCCGACGCATTTAGAGGCGCTGGCCCACATGCTTCCCGGTGATGAACTGGCCGGGCGCGTGCGAGTGCTCGTCGTCGGCGGCGAGATGCTCAAATGGGAGCACATCGCCGCCTGGCGTACTTACGCTCCCGCGACCCGGATCGTCAACGAGTACGGTCCGACCGAAACGGTCGTCGGCTGCTGTATCTATGAAGTGACGGGCGACGTCCAATCGGGATCGGTGCCGATCGGCCGCGCGATCGACAACATGGATATGCATCTTTTAGGTTCCGATCTGCAGCCGGTTCCGCCGGGAGAAATCGGCGAGTTGTATATCGGCGGAGTCGCGTTGGCGCGGGGCTATTTGAATCAGCCGGAAATCACGCGGGAGAAATTTATTTGTCGTTCTTCGAATGGTGACGCGGGTGCGCGCCTTTATAAGACCGGCGACTTGGCGCGCCGCCTGCCGGACGGAAACCTCGAATACCTCGGCCGCACGGACCATCAGGTAAAGATCAGAGGCTATCGCATCGAGCTGGGCGAAATCGAAGTCGCCCTAGGGCGGCATCCCGATGTCCGCGATTGCGCGGTGGTCGCGCGCGAGGATGGATCGGCAGGCGCTTCGACTTCGCTCAGCACAGGCAAACGGCTGGTGGCTTACGTCGTCGGAAAGAATGAAACCTCGCCGTCGGTCGATCGACTGCGGAGCTTTTTACAAGATCGGCTGCCCGGATACATGGTGCCGTCGGCGTTCGTCGTGCTCGCCGCGCTTCCGCTCACCGTCAACGGCAAGGTCGATCGCGACGCGCTGCCTTCGCCCGAGCAGCGGAGTCGAAGCCTGGACAACCCGTTCAAAGCAGCGACCGATTCTTTGGAAATGCAGCTCGCCGAGGTTTGGGAAGAGATCCTGGGAGTCCGGCCTATCGGAATAACGGACAACTTCTTCGATCTGGGCGGCGATTCCTTGCAGGCGGTGCTGATGGCGACCAAGGTCGAAGAGATCCGCGGCAGCCACATTCCGCCGTCGCTCGTGATCGAGGAAAACACGATCGAAAAGCTCGCTCGGGCGATTCATCGATTGGACGCCGAGCCGCGGGACGGTACGGTCGTCAAGGTTCAGCCGAAGGGGAGCCTCCCTCCTCTTTATCTCGTGCCGGGAATCGGCGGGCTGGTGCTCGGCGCCTCGTACCTCGCGCGGCGGCTCGGATTGGACCAGCCGCTCTACGGGCTGCAAGCCCGCGGCGTCAGAGATTCCGAAAGCGCCTTCACGTCGATCGAGGAGATGGCGAGTTACTATATCGACGCGATCCAGTGCGTCCAGGGGGACGACCCGTTTTTCATCGCGGGATATTCCTTCGGCGGCATCGTGGCTTTTGAGATCGCGCGCCAACTTTACGCCGCCGGAAAGCGCGTGGGAATGTTGGCTATCCTGGACACCGTGGCGCCCGGCTCGCACCGCTTCAGCGCCGTCAGCTTCCTCCGCAACCTGCCCCACTGGATCGGCGACTTCGTCGTGCGCCGGAAGCCGAAAGAAGTCATCCGCGATGTTGGCAATAAATTGAAGAAGGTCTCCAAGCTCTGCATCAATGGGGTGCTGCGCCCGCTCGGCGTCGCCCCGTTGAGAGCAGACATAACGGAAAACGTCGACATGCCGGCGGAATTGCCGGAGCGATATCGCCGCGTCATCACGGCCCATTACCAGGCCTTGCTCCGATACAAACCTCGCGGCTATCCCGGTCGGATCATGCTCTTCCGCGCCAAAGCGCAGCCGTTGCTTCGAGCCTATCCGGACAATGGCTGGGGGCGCTTCGCCGAAGGCGGCGTCGAGGTGCACGGCGTCGAGGGCAATCACCTGAATTTCAGCGAAGAGCCGTATGTTCAGGTTCTGGCGAAGAAGATGCGAGCGGCTTTGGAAAAAAGCCGTAAGCAGATCGGGATGTCGAACGACACGAATTCAGCCCCGTGAAGGGCGCGAAGGGTCCCGCATAAGAGCCTCCTCCATTACCCGCCGCGAAGGAACTTGATCGAATCGGGCCAACTCTGATAGGAGTTGCTGGCACTGGGAGCGTTTCATGGCTCGATCTCGTATCGTCTCCGAACTCAGAAAAAAAGTCGCGCTTTCCTGCCGCATCGTCGGCACGCAGGGACTCACGCGCGGCATGCTCGGGCACGTGAGCGCGCGGATTCCGGGAACCGACCGCGTCTTGATCAAAGCCAAGGGGCCCGCCGAGGAGGCGGTCGAGCTGGCGACGGAAAAGGACATTATCACGATTGACCTCGAAGGCCGCGTCCTGGAGGCGCGAAAAAAAGGTCTGGACGCGCCCAACGAGACGGCGATGCATCTCATCATCTATCGCAAGCGTCCGGAGGTGATGAGCGTCATCCACACGCATCCCGATTGGATCGTCGCGCTGACCGCGTGCGACAAGCCGCTGATACCGATGTACGCGGCGTACAGCCCGCCGGGGATGAAGCTGGTGCTCGACGGGATACCGGTCTATCCACGCAGCGTGACGATCATCAACCGCGAGCTGGCAGAAGATTTCATGCGGACGATGGGCGAGAAGAAAGCCTGTCTTCTCGTCGGGCACGGCATGACGGTCGCCGGCGGGAGCGTGGAGGAGGCGACGGTGACGAGCCTCAACCTCTACGAGCTGGCGCGCATCCACGGCATGGCCTACGCGATCGGTCAACCCAGGCCGATTTCGGAGGCCGACATCTTCGAATACAAACAGCGGGCCGAGCGCGGCGTCATCAAGTTCGGATCGTCGGCGCGCTTCGAGTCCGACTGGCGCTATCACGTCAAGCTGCTGCAAAAACGACGATCGTAACCGGGAGTTCCGCCATGAGTTCAGCGTATCGCGTCTTCGCCTATTTCGGCTTGTTCTCGATCTTCGGCTCGCTGCTCTACGGATTTTCTTACGATGACGCCGCGCCGGCGGGCAACTTCGGTTATAACCTGCTGCTGTACGGCGTCTTCATAGCGCCGCATCTGGTGATGACCCGCGCGTGGTTCAAGCAGGCGTTGTGGGGCAATCCGGCCGGAACTCCGTCGGAGCGGCGCGTCTATATCACGACCACGGTCATCCTGTGGCTTGCGGTTCTTACGCTGCACGAGCCCGTTCCGGGTGTGGCGTTCGAGCCGACTCACTGGATGCGCTTTCTGGGGTGCGTTCTCTTTCTCTGGGCGTTCTTCATGTTTTTCGAGGGGGCGACCTCGAGCATGCTCGACGGTCTGCTCGGCGTGCCCGGATCGGTCAGCGCCTATTCGCACGGCCCGGAGACGCCGCTGTTCACCGAGGGCGGATACGCGCAAGTTCGCCATCCGCAGTATCGCGCGTTTATCTCAGCCGCGGCCGCGTCGTTGCTCATCCATCCGTACATGGGGCAATTGTTCTGGGCGATTTTGCTGTCGGTGACGTTCGTCGCCTTCATCCCGGTCGAGGAGGCGCAGCTCATCCGCGCGCGCGGCGACGACTACCGGAAATACATGGAGCGGACGCCGTGGCGATTATTCAGGGGAGTCTGGTGAGATCGTGCACACAGGTGCCGAGGTCCTGCCGAATTTTCACTGAGATGCCGAGGGGCGCGAGGAAGAGGCCGCGGACGTCCGACTAGAGTGTTGCGGATTATGGCAATGCCCTATCGCCCGCGGCCGAAGACTCGCGCCGTGAGGCATCGCTTTTGTCCATGAAAAACTAGGAGAAATGAAATGGCGGAGAGAATCGTTTCCATGCACGCCGCCTATAAAAGCGGGAAGGAGATCGTAGACGGGTTTTTGTCCCGGCCCAACGTCCGTGAACCGAGACCCGCCATCGTGTTGATCCACGGCTACCGCGGCGTGGACGACGGCCAGCGGGCCGTCACGCGGCGCTTCGCCAAGGGAGGATTCGTCTCCCTCGCGCCGGACTTGTTCGACGGAGAAATTTACTCGACTCCGGAATCCTGCGCGCTTGCGAAAACGTCTTTGGATGTTCACTCAGCCGTGGACAAAATAGTCGACAGCGTCGCCTACCTCAGACGGCTGCCTTGGGTCGGCAAGAAGAAAGTCGCCGTGATGGGCTTTTGCATGGGCGGAGGACTGGCGCTCTACGCCCTGGCGAAGTCGCGGGCCTTTGCCGCCGGCGTCATTTATTACCAGAGCCTGTTTCCCGATCCGGAGGATTTGCGCGGCATCCGGGCTCCCCTCATCTGTCACAGCGGCACCGAGGACGCCAACACGACCCAGAGAGAGATCGAGATGTTTCGCGAAGCTCTGGACCGCTACGGCAAGAAATACGAGATCCACATGTACGAGGGCGCGGGGCACGCCTTTCTCAACAACCCGCAGGGAAAAAGTGAAGCCAACCGGATCGCCGCCGACGAATCGGTGGCAAAAACGCGCAAGTGGCTGAGAAAGACGCTCGGGTAGTGGGGGCATTCAATTTGATTTGAACAACGCGTTATTGTAGGGGCAGGCCCCCGTGCCTGCCCTGGTTTTGGGCGACCACAGGGGGTCGCCCCTACAGATTTTTACCTTCCGGCGTCGATCAAGGGCAATAGCCCGGCGAGATCCTGCACTCTGAGATAGGAGTTGGACCGGGTCCGCGCCTTGCGGTCCAACAGCACGCCGGTCAATCCGGCGTTCTTCGCGGCCGCGGCGTCTCTGTCCGGGCTGTCGCCGATATGGAGGGCCTCCTTTGCGTCGGCCCGGTGCAGCGCGAGGGCGTGATGAAATATACGCGCA
Source organism: Candidatus Binatia bacterium (assembly GCA_036504975.1). NCBI lineage: Bacteria > Candidatus Binatota > Binatia (SeqCode) > Binatia bacterium. Next base: position 8,441 of record DASXUF010000009.1, read on the forward strand.
TCGGGCTTGGCGTGCCCGGCGTGGCTCGATATCACAATCGAATCGAAGCTCGACGAAACGCCGAGGCCCTGCAAAATGGCGAACAGCCGCGAATCGAAGTTCGAAATCACCGCCAGCGTCAACCCCTTTTTTTTCAGAGCGGCCAACGTATCCAACGTCTCGGGAAAAAGAGCCCAGGAGTCCGCCTTGCCGAAATAGGCGAACAGCTCGGCGAAATATTCGTCGAAGCGGGAAAACGGCTCGTAAGGCTCGAAGACCTTCCGCACCAGTTTTTTCCACCAGGCATATTCTAAGGTTTTAATTTCTCCGGATGCCGCGCCGGGAAATGCGAGCGGCGGCGCCGAGGAAAATCCGGCGCGAAAGCGAGCCGAGATTTCAGCCGGCGGAACGTTCATGCCGTAGCTCGCTGCGAGCAGGCCGTAGCTCTGTCCGATCGGCCTGACGGGCCTCATGAGCGTGCCGGCGGCGTCGAAGAAGATGGTCTTGATCATAGAACAGAGAGGATCCAGAAGTCAGAATCCAGAATCCAGAATGTCCAGAAGAATCTTCGCTTCTGCATTCTGGCTCCTGAATTCTGTATTCTGCATGCTCAAATAGCTTTGTTGCAACTCCGTCATCTTCCATTATAATGACATTCGATGCAAAGCAACGATGCGCTGCTGATTGTGGATGTGCAGAATGATTTCTGTCCCGGCGGCGCGCTCGCGGTCGCGGACGGCGACCGGGTCGTCCCCGCGCTCAATCGCTACATCGAGAGATTCGAAAGAGCGGGGCTACCGGTTTTCGCCACGCGCGATTGGCATCCGGAGAAGACCAAACACTTCAAGGCCTATGGCGGTGTCTGGCCGGCTCACTGCGTTCAGGGAACTCAGGGCGCGGAATTTCGCGCGGACTTGCGGCTTCGGCCGGGCGCCGTGATCGTCTCCAAGGGGATGGCCGCGGATGAAGAAAGCTATTCCGGGTTCGACGGCAAAGACGAGCATGGCGCCGTGCTCGGCGAGCTGTTGCGCGAGCGCGGCGTCAAGCGGATTTTTGTCGGCGGCCTCGCGACCGATTATTGCGTGAAGCACACGGTGCTCGACGGTCTGAAGCAAGGCTTCCGCGTCGTTGTGCTCGCCGACGCGGCGCGCGCCGTGAATCTTCAGCCGGGTGACGGCGAGGGCGCGCTCGGCGAGATGGAGCGGGCCGGCGCGGAAAAAATCGGCGGTGTCGAAGAACTTCCCAAAACCTGAAGTGGCCGAGCGCTTCTTCGCGCCCGACAGCGCGATCTGGAGCGTCGACCGGGAGATGGCGCTTTTGCTCGGCGGCGGAAGGGCGCTGCTGATGCAGATCGCCCATCCCAAGGTCGCCGCCGGAGTCGCCGATCACAGCGGCTTCCTCAGCGACCCGCTGGGCCGCCTCGTGCGGACGATGGAAACGATGTGGTCGATCGTCTTCGACGAGCGTCCGCGCGCCCAAGCCTCCCTCGATCGGCTCGAAAGCGTCCACCGTCAAGTCAAGGGAACCGTCCGGCAACCGGACGTGCTGCCGCCGAGAACGCGCTACCGCGCGCAGGACGCGGATCTGCTCCTGTGGGTGCACGCCACGTTGGTCGATTCCGCTCTGGTGACTTACCGTCAATTCGTCAAGCCGCTTTCCGAGGACGTGGAGCGCCGCTATTACGAGGAGACGAAAAGATTGGGAATCCTGTTGGGAGTGCCCGAAACGAAGCTGCCCGGCACGTTGGCGAAGTTCGGCGCTTACATGGACGCGATGATCGAATCGGAAGAGATCGTCGTCGGCGCGACGGCGCGGGCGCTGAGCGAGGCGATTCTTCATCCCCGGCCTTGGTTACTGAAACCATTGGCGCCGCTCTTTGTCCTCGTCACCGCCGGGCTGTTGCCGCCGAAGCTGCGCCGCGAATACGGGCTCGCCTGGAACGGCAGGCGCGAGAAGACTTTGCGCATCGTAGCCGGTTCGACGCGCGCGGCTCTTCCTTGGGTTCCTTCGATCATCCGCGTCGTTCCGCATGCGCGCGCGGCCGAAGCGCGGGCAAGCTAGACTCGAATATTCAATTTCTCGAAACAAACGCTGTGAGTGGGGAAAAGAGGAGAAGAATTTAACGTGTCTACCGAGAAAGATTTTTCCGAAGAATTGGAAACGGCCGAGAGGGCGGCGCGGGAAGCCGGCGCGATCATCATGGGCTATTACGGCAAGGATTACGTCATCGAGGAAAAAAGCAAGAACAATCCCGTGACCACGGCGGACCTGGAGGCGAACCGCAAGATTCAGGAAATTCTTCTGGGGCGTTATCCCGACGACGGCTGGCTCTCGGAGGAGAGCAAGGACGACCTGAAGAGGCTGGCGGCGCCGCGCGTCTGGGTGATCGATCCGATCGACGGAACGAGGGAGTTTATCGAAAAAATCCCCCAGTTCACGGTGTCCATCGGCCTGGCCGTGGGCGGCCGGCCGGCGGTCGGCGTCGTTTATAATCCGGCGCAAGCGAAACTCTACAAGGCGGCCAGGGGCGCGGGAGCGATGCTCAACGATAGTCCCATTCGTGTCACGCCGCGGGAAAAAGTCGAAGGCGCTTCGCTGATCGTCAGCCGCTCCGAACCGCGCAAACGGTTTCAACCTTTCGCCGAGCTTTGCCGCGTCCAGCCGGTCGGCAGCATCGCGTTTCGCCTCGCGCTCATAGCGGAAGGCCAAGGCGACGGCATGCTCACGTTCCGCGCGCTCCACGAGTGGGACGTCTGCGGTGGCGTGGCCGTCGTCGAGGGCGCGGGCGGAGTCGTCATCGACGGGCAAGGCAACAACATCGTATTCAACCGGCGTGACAGCCTGTGCCGCGGCATGGTCGCGTCGAATCCGACCTTGGCCAAGTCGCTGCACGGGATGCTGGCCAAGTCGCTCGCCGAGAATTTCTGACCGTCATGAGCCGTTGCGTTTACTGCGGCGACCGGAGCCGTTTTTGGTCGAAGCTCTGCGAGGATTGTCGCAAGCTCCTGGCGCGGGTCGATGAGCTGAAAGGCCGGGTCGGCTACGGTGAATTTTTGGACGAGTTGGAAAAGACCGGCGTGTCGAAGGAAAAGATATTCGTCTTTCTGAAAGCCGACCCCGACGGGAAGGGCAGCGTCCAGGATCAGGTCACGGCGGAGATGAGCAGCGAGCTGATGAAGGTCATGGGGCTGAAGGGAAGCCAGAGCGCGGAAAACGTCAAGCAGATCCGCAAGTCGCTCGAAAAGGAGACGAAGTAGCTTAAAAAGCTTTCAGCAGTCAGCTATCAGCGTATCAGCCGTCAGCCAGTCGGGATTAATCATGGTCCGAGGAAAAGTCGTCACAGACTGTAAGCTACGGAGAGGAAGGCTGAAGGAACGATCATGGAACCATCTTTGCGGTTTTGGTGTCTTGACGCGACCCTCACCCCTACCCTCTCCCGCAAGCGGGAGAGGGTAGGGGTGAGGGTATCTCGCGCAGAGGCGCAAAGCACGCTAAAGGTGACGTTCAACGGAGAATAATGCAGGCTGGAATCTTTGTGTGTTGCTGATCGCTGAGTGCTGTTTTTTATGGAACTGACGATTTACCTCTCCATTCTGTTTCTTGCCGTCTATCTTGTGGGTCTCGGCGTCCGCAGATATATTTTTCTTCGCGACCAGTCGCGGATGCTGGAAGAGAGCAAAGCCCACGGCCGGGTGATCGCGCGGGTGGAGGAGATGCAGCCGGGCTCGGTCAAAAAGTTTTGGCTGATTTGCCGGAAGTATCGGATCGACGGTTTTCTGGTGAATTACCGGGGAGATTTCCGCGCCTACGTGAATCGCTGCCGCCACATGACGACGCCGCTCGATTTTGTGCGCTATCAGTTTTTGACCGAGGACGGCCGGCACCTGATCTGCATGACGCACGGCGCGCTTTACGATCCCATGTCGGGCGTGTGCGTCGAGGGCCCATGCAAGGGCCTCTCTCTTTACCCGCTGCCGGTGCTCGTCGAGGGCGGCGAAATTCTCGTCGGCTGCCCGTCGGGCGATCTCTCCGAGCTGGCGGACTGAGCGCGCATGGAGTCGACCGAAAAGAAGAGCCGCGGCAGGCGCAAACTGGTGGCGCGGGTGGGAGAGCTTGAGCATGGCCGGACAAAGAAATTCCTCCTGAAATGCAGGGGCAATACCGTGGAGGCGTTTCTGGTCAGCTACGAAGGCGCTCACTACGCGTATTTGAATCGCTGCAAACATATTTCATTGTCGCTCGACTGGGTGGACAATCGCTTTTTTACCGAGGACAACCGCTATCTCATCTGCGCCAACCACGGCGCGACTTACGATCCCACGAGCGGTGAGTGCATCTGGGGACCGTGTCTCGGAGCTTTTCTTCAGAGCGTTCCGCTTGAGGTCGCTCAGGGAAAAATCTTTGCTTTCTGTCCATCGGGTCTGGAAGATTGACGGCGACGAAAAGATCGTCGGGAAGGAGTGGGCAACATGAGCGAATGTCTTTTCTGCGGCATCGTCGAGGGGAAAATCAAAGGAGAGATCGTTTATCGCGACAAATCCGTCCTCGCCTTCAAGGACATCAACCCCAAGGCGCCGGTCCATATCTTGATCGTTTCCGTCAAGCACATATCGACCCTGCTCGATCTCGGGGAGGAAGATCAAAAACTGATCGGCGAGGTCTACTCCGTGGCGAACCGCCTGGCAAAGGAACAGGGAATCTCCAAGGACGGCTTTCGCGTGGTCGCCAACTGCGGCGCCGCCGCGGGGCAGACCGTCTTTCATATTCACTTTCATCTCCTCGGCGGGCGGAATTTCTCGTGGCCGCCGGGATGACACAATTTTAGATTTTAATTTCCGCCCGAGGCTGATCAGCCTCTCTTTTTGGCTGAGCCGATTTTCGATTGAATCGAAAATCCAAAATCTAAAATCGAAAATGGGGCGGGGTTAAAAGGAGGGAGGTATATGGCAACCGTTGAGTGGCGCAGCCCGGCGAACGAGATGGCGGTCAGGCAGTTCGATATCGCCGCCGGAAGATTGAATCTCGACAAGAACGTGGCGGCCAGATTGCAACGGCCGGACCGAGCATTGATCGTCAGCGTGCCGGTCAGGATGGACGACGGCGGCGTGCACGTGTTCACCGGCTATCGCGTTCAGCACAACGACACGCTCGGCCCGTTCAAAGGCGGCATCCGCTACCATCCGGAAGTCAATCTCGGCGAAGTCTCGGCGCTGGCGATGTGGATGACGTGGAAGTGCGCGCTCGCCGGACTGCCGTTGGGCGGCGCGAAAGGGGGCATCTCTTGCGACCCGCCCCGGCTTTCCCGCAAAGAACTCCAGGGAATGACGCGGCGTTACACGGCGGAGATTCTCAATTTCATCGGCCCCGAGGTGGATATCCCCGCGCCGGATATGGGCACCGACGAGCAGGTGATGGCCTGGGTCATGGATACATACAGCCAGCACAAAGGCCACGCGGTGCCGGGCGTGGTCACCGGCAAGCCGGTCGCGATCGGCGGAACGCAGGGAAGAAGAGAGGCGACCGGACGCGGCGTCGTCTACACGATCGTCGAGGCGGCGAAACACCTGAACCTGGATCTTCTCGGCTGCACCGCCGCCGTGCAGGGCTTCGGCAACGTCGGCTCGGTCGTGGCGAAAGAGCTGGCGGGCATCGGCGTCAAGGTCGTCGCGGTCTCCGACCGGACCGGCGGCGTTTACGATCCCAAGGGATTGCCGGTCGAGCGCGCGATCGATCACGTGGCCAGAAATTCCACGCTGGAGGATTTCACGGGAGGCGCGCGGGTCGGCAATGCCGAGCTGTTGGAGTTGCCGTGCGATATCCTCGTGCCGGCGGCGTTGGGCATGCAGATCACCGGCAATAACGCGGCCAGGTTGAAGTGTAAAATTCTTGCCGAGGGCGCGAACGGGCCGACGACACTGGACGCCGACGAAATCCTTAAAGGTAGGGACATCTTCGTCATTCCCGACATCCTCGCCAACGCCGGCGGCGTGATCGTTTCCTACTTCGAGTGGGTGCAGGACCTGCAAAACTTTTTCTGGACCGAGGAGGAAATCAACAAGAGGCTCAGAGAGATCATGACGCGCGCCTTCTACGAGGTGCTCGACATGAGCCGCAAGGAGAGCGTCGGCATGCGCCTGGCGGCGCTGATGATCGGAGTGAGCCGCGTTGCGCAGGCTATGCTCTGGCGCGGCTTATATGCCTAAACTTCGGCGTCCGCCCGGCAATTTCTCTCCGGTCCGATGCGATACGACGGTGTTGCGCTTGACGAGAGTGCTGCGAGTCCTTCCTGCCTACGCTTAATTCTCCACGTCTCACGCATCGGCCCTCCAAGAAACAGCCGAGCGGACGCCGGTAAACGCCTTGCAGTCGGTGTGAAAAAAGTGGATAAAAAGAAAGCGAAAGGAAACCCGCATCCATGATTCAATCGACACAACTGAGACCCGGCATGATCATCATTTATGAGGGCGACTTATACCGCGTGACGGCGATTCATCATTTGACGCCGGGCAACAAGCGCGGCTTCATGCAGACTAAAATGAAGAATCTGAAGACCGGCATCGGTACGGAGAAGAAATTCCGCTCCGAAGACCGGCTGGAACAAGCCATGCTGGACAGCCGCGCGATGCAGTATCTCTACGCAGAAGGCAATCTTTATACTTTCATGGACACCCAAAACTACGAGCAGATCTCGCTGCCGGCTGCGGAAATCGGCGACCTGCTCCAGTATCTGCTTCCCGAGCAGGTCATCGAGATGCAATTCCACGACGGCAGGCCGGTGGGAATCAATATGCCGTCCACCGTGGAACTCGCAGTGGTGGAGACCGAGCCCAGTTTCAAGGGCGCCACCGCCAGCGCGTCGTATAAGCGGGCAAAGCTTGAGACCGGAGTGACCGTTCAGGTCCCGCCGTTCATTCAGGTGGGGGACAAAGTGCGGGTCGATCCGTCGGAAGGAACCTATCTGGAGCGCATCAAGTAACCAAATAGTCGAGTAACTTGGGCGGGCGGGCTTACTGCTGTCGAATCTTTTCCCAGACGTCTTTAACTTGTTTTTTGAGATCGTCCAGGTCGCCGTCGTTTTCGATCACAAAATCGGCGAGCGTTCTTTTTTCGTTCAAGGGCATCTGCGCTTGGATATGCTGGGCAATCTCCGCTTCGCCCAGGTGATCTCTCGCCTTGAGCCGGCGTCTTTGAAGAGCGTCCTCGCAACCGACCAGGATCACCGGACGAAGCCAGAGGTGCGCTTCGTTTTCGAACAGGAGCGGCGCTTCGTACACGACGATCGCCGCTCCTTTGGCCGCCAGCTCCTGCGCGCGCGCTTGGGCCAGAGCGCGAATACGCGGATGCGTGATCGCATCGAGCCGCTTCCTTTTCTGCGGGTCCGCGAAGATGGCGCTCCTCAGTTTTTCGCGGTCGATCGAGCGATCGGGGCGCAGGATCTCCGTGCCGAAAGCCGCCACGATCTCCTTCCAGGCTTCCTTGCCCGGCTGGACGATCGAGCGAGCGAGATCATCCGCGTTGATGATTTTAGCGCCGAGCTCGCGCAGCATGCCGGCCACGGTGCTTTTTCCGGAGGCGATGCCGCCCGTCAAACCGACGAGTTTCACGGTTCAGTAATGGCAGAAACAAACCGGGGTTTCAAGAAACGGCTTTATTCATTGGACTAGCTACGTTAATTTATTGCCGTGAAATATCAGAGTTTGGCCGAAATGTTTCTCTCTCAGTCCCGCCGTTACGATGATCGGGCGCTTTATCGTTTCGCGCGCGAGGGAGCCTGGGAGAAAATGACGTGGCGCGACGCTCGGTCGCGCGTCGGCGAGATCGCCCTCGGCCTAATCTCTCTCGGCATCGGCAAAGGCGATCGGGTCGCGATGTTTTCGGGCAATCGGGTCGAATGGTGTTTGATCGATTGGGCGAATATATGCATCGGCGCGTTGACCGTGCCGGTCTACGCCTCCAGCACGATGGCGCAGCTCGCTCACATACTCGAACATTCCGGCGCTACGGTTCTGGTCGTCGACTCCGCCGACCGGCTGAAGAAACCGGATTCGCTCGGCTCGGTGCGGCAAATCGTTTCCATCGAGGACGCCGGCGTCTCTGAGCCCGCCGTTGCGTCCATTTCTTGTATTTCTCTGGCCGAGCTTCGGCGAATCGGCAGGGAATACGGTCAAAATCATGGGGACCTCTTCGAGAGGACCGCATCGTCGCTCCGCCCGGAGGACGATCTCACCATCATTTATACTTCCGGCACCACGGGAGAGCCCAAAGGCGTGCTCACGACCCATCGCCATTATCTCTTCATGCTCGAGGCGGTGTCGAAGGCGATTCCATGGAGCGACCGGGACGTCGACCTCTTGTTTTTGCCCCTGGCACATTCGCTCGGCCGCTTGGAGCATTTCCTGGCGGTTGCCGAGGGATTTACCTGCGGCCTGGTCCGCTCCCTGGAAACGATCGGCAAGGACCTTCTCGAGGTTCGACCCACGATTCTGGTTTCAGTCCCGCGGATCTATGAAAACGCCTACGCGCGGGTGCGCTCCAGGGCGGAAGCGGGGAGCCGGCTACGCAGGAGCATTTTCCACTGGGCGGTGACCGTAGGCGCGCGTTGGAGTGTCCACAGCATCGAGGGGAAGAGGATCAGCCTGCTCTTGCGCGCGGCTCATGGTCTCGCGCACCGCCTGGTATATTTTCAAATTCACGCGGCATTCGGCGGCAACCTCAGGCTGGCGGTCTCGGGAGGCGCTCCTCTGGCGCCGGAGATCGCGAAGTTCTTCCATTCGGTCGGCATACTGATCCTGGAAGGCTACGGACTGACCGAATCCTCGACCGTGTCGCACGCGAATCGACCCGAGCGGCCGAAGTTCGGCACGGTGGGCTTGCCGCTTCCGGGCGTGGAGTGCCGCATCGGCAGAGACGGCGAAATCTTGCTTCGCGGACAGAATATTTTGAAAGGTTACTATCGCGACCCGGAGGGCACGCGCGCGGCGCTCGATGAGGAAGGTTGGCTCGGCACCGGAGACATCGGAGAAATCGACGGCGATGGTTTTCTCCGCATCACCGATCGGAAAAAGGATATCATCGTGACTTCCGGGGGAAAAAACATCGCGCCCCAGATGATTGAAAATCTTCTTCAGACGGAGCCGCTGATCGCTCAGGCGATCGTGCTGGGCGATGGGGAAGCGCATCTCGTCGCGTTGGTTACGCTCGATCGCGACCGGGTTCTGGATTGGGCCAAGCGGGAAGGAGTGGAGTTTCAAAGCGCGGAAGAGATCGCCTCGCATCCGCGCGTCACGGCGCTCGTCAAGGAAAGAATCAGGGAGAAAAACAAGCAGCTCTCCGCCTTCGAGGCGGTCCGCAACTTTCGTATTGTACCGCACCACTTCTCCATGGAGCGGGCGGAATTGACGCCGACGCTGAAGTTGCGCCGGCAGGTTATCAAGGAACGTTACAAAGGCCTCATCGAGGAAATGGCGCGGCGGCCGCGCTTCGATTTGGGGGATTAAATGCCGCTAGGGCTCGGAGTGAACGGGTTACGCCGCCGGCTACCCGCTTGTTCATTGTACATCTCTTGACACCCCGAGGTCGATCCGATAATTTTTCCAACGTTTACGAGGAAAAATTCAAGGAGGATGACAGCATGAGAACGAAGCGACAGCTTTTGTGGCTTGCGTTATTCGTCTTTGTGGCAGCCGGCGGCGTCGTCGTTTACACGTCGCAGGCTCAAGACATCGAGTCCAAGAAAATAGTGCCGTATGTTCCGACGCCGCAGGATGTGGTCGACCGGATGCTCGAGCTCGCGCAGGTCAAAAAAGGCGACGTGGTCTACGATCTGGGCTCCGGCGACGGCAGAATCGTGGTGACTGCGGCGAAGAAATACGGCGTCAAGGCGATCGGCTATGAGATCGACCCGGAGCGCATCAGAGAGTCGCACGAGAACATCAAGAAAGCCGGCGTGGAAAAGCTGGTGGAGATAAAACAGCAGGACATCCGGACCGTCGATCTATCCGGCGCTTCCGTGCTGACGATGTATCTCCTCCCCGAAGTGAATATGATGCTAAGGCCGAACATATGGAATCAGATGAAGCCCGGGTCGCGCGTTGTTTCCCACGACTTCGACATGGGTGACTGGAAGCCGGTCAAGACGGAGCACATCAAGGACTCCTCGGGCTGGGATCACACGCTTTATCTCTGGCGCGTGGAAGCGAAGAAATAGCTCCGCCGATCTTCGAATTCATTCCACGCGCGAAGCGGCCGAGCGCCGGCGGCGCAACTCCCGATGGATGCGGAGATCCGTGCCGCGCATCGCCAGCGCGATGCCGCCGGCCGAGAGCGTAATACAGACCAGGGCGCTGACGGCCAGCCGATCGACGAGCGTAGGGAGTCCCGCGCCGCCGAGGTAGGTTGTCATGACTGCTCCGGCCAGCATGACGACGATCAGGACTCCGCGGAACAGCCAGCGCTCGAGCAGCAGTTTTTCCAGCGCATCATCGTCCAACTTCGACCATTTCGCATCCTGCACGGCTGGTTTCTCTCGAGGCGCGGCAAGGTTGCCGCAGCTAAAGCGAAAGTATATGATCTGCCCGAATTCGGTCAATGGTCGTTTGGGTCGGAGGAAGATAAGCCATGAATGCCTTGATTGCCGTGATCATCGGGGCGGCAACGATCTACTTGGCCTATACGCGCTACGCCCGCCGCATCGACCGTAACGTTATTCAGTCCGATCCCAAACGCGCCACTCCCGCCGTTCTCTACATGGACGGCGTCGATTTCATGCCGACCAACCGGAATATTTTGTTCGGCTACCATTTCAAGTCGATCGCCGCCGCCGGACCGATCGTCGGCGCGATCGTCGCCGCGAGCCTCTGGGGTTGGCTGCCGGCTTTCGTCTGGCTCGTGCTGGGCGTTTCCTTCATGGGATGGGTGAGCGACTACAGCGCCATCGTCATGTCGGTGCGCAACGAGGGCAACAGCCTCTCCGCCGTGGCGCATCGTCTCATCTCGCCGCGCACCCGGGCGATCCTTTTTCTGTTCATCTTTTTTTATTTGCTGCTGATCGCCGGCGCGTTCGTCGGCATCATGGCGCAGGTGATGGACTCGCAGCCCAGGACGCACCTGGGATTGATCCTTCTCGTCGTCATGGGCCTGTTGTTGGGACAGATGCTCTACCGCTGGGGCGTGGGATTGTTGCCGGCGACGGCGCTGACGGTGGGAATCGTTTTTGCGGCCATCCTTGCCGGTCCTTTCACGGAAGCCACCTTCAGAGGCCTCAACGAATTCTTCAACTCTCTCACCGGCGGCGCGCCGATCGTGACCTACTTTAACCCGGAACTCGGCGGATATAAGGGTGCCGAGGCGAAGATCATGCCCAGCCTGCTTTTCTGGGCGATCGCCATCTGTGCGTTCTGCTACGCCGGCTCGGTGCTGCCGATCTGGCGCATGGCGCAGCCGGTCGTCTACGTGGGATTTTGGATCACGGCCGTATCGATGATCCTCGGCCTCGCCGGCGCGGCACTGGGGACATTCATCAAGCCCGAAGTAGCGCAATTCCAGATTCCGGCGTTCAAAGGATGGAACGCACAGTTAGGGCCCGCCGGAATCATGCCGCTCTGGCCGATGCTGTTCGTGACGATCGCTTGCGGCGCGATCTCGGGCTGGCATTCTCTGTTCGGCTCGGTGGGAACGGCGCGGCAAATCGAAAGCGAAGCCGACATGCTGCCGGTGGGCGCGGGCGCGATGTTCGCGGAATTTTTATTGGGGTTGCTGGCGCTGCTTGCCGTCACCGTCGGCGCCAAAGGATCTCCGGTCGCGACGTTCGCCAATGGATTGGGCGGTTTCATCAGCGTCTGGGGATTGCCGATCGAATACGCGGTGTCGCTCGCATTCGCCGCGTTCATCGTCATCGTGCTCGTCGTGACGCAGCTCATCTTTCGCGTCATGCGCATCACGCTCACCGAGTGGCTGGGCGAGGTCCTGCCGCCGCTCCGGAACCAGCACGTGGCGTCGTTCCTCTCGGTCTTGCTGGCGATCTTGCTGGTGATGACCGGGACGTGGATCTATCTGTGGCAGCTTTTCGGCGGCGCCAATCAACTCATGGCCGCGCTCTCGCTGCTGCTGGTGACGATCTGGCTCGTCGCGCAGGGCAAGAGCTGGCTCTATGCAGGCTTACCGACGGTTTTCATGTACGTCACCACCGTCGCATCCATTTTAGTCACGGCGTACAATCTCTACTTCAACGTCTACGTTTCCAATCTCGCCGCGGGAAGAATGGTTCCGGTCATCGGCTCGGGACTGATGATCGTGGTCGCGCTGCTACTGGTCGCGGCGGCGCTTCTCATCGGCGTAGACGGCTGCCGCGCTTTGGTCAAATATTCGCGGCGGACGGCGCGCACGCCCGACACCGCCGCGGTTCGCGGTTAGCGAGGATTTCCGTCGAGCGAGTATGATGATGCAGGCGATCAGACAGTTTGTCTACGGCATGACGGGGCACGAATTCGCCCGCCATGCTTTGGAGGCGCGGCGCGAGCTCGAATCCGTTTTCATGATCGTCACTCTGGGCGATTTGATCGGCCTTCCGGTGATGCCGCCGGTTTATGCGCTGCGGCTACTTCCCTACGTGGCGCCGGAAATCGAGAAATGGAAGCGCAAAACGGCACGACGAAAAGAATTTTGGGAGCGCGAGGAGTTCGATCTGCACGGAGTTTAGAGCAAATGGGTGGGGGCGCGATTCATCGCGCCCGTGCGTTTGGAGAACAAGATGACTGACAAAAACAAACCGAAGAAGGGCGGGATTTTTCAGGTCTTCAAGGACATCGTTTACGGCATGTCCTCGCACGAGATGACCCGCCACGCGGTGCGCACGCGCGCCAGCATGGAGCATCTCTTTATCCTCATCACGATGGGAGACCTGCTCGGCGTGCCGATCCTTCCTCCTTATTATTCGCTTCGGCTCCTTCCCTACGTGACGCCGCAAATCAGCTCGTGGAAGCGGCGCATGCTGCGCGAAAAAGACATCACCGACACCCTGGGTTGATCCCCCGCCGTATGCCGCTACGCGAAGTGTTCGAAAGCCAGCCGGAGCGCCGGTACATCATGTTTGGCGGCAAGGGCGGCCTGGGCAAGACGACGCTCTCCGCGACCTGCGCTTTTTGGCTTGCGAGCCAGGGAAAAAAGGTTTTGCTGTTTTCCGTCGATCCGCAGGCGAGCCTTTCGGATATTTTCCAGCGCGACATTTTCGGCCAAGGGCCGGTGTCGATCATGCAAAACCTCTGGGCCCAGGAGGTCGACGCCGACCGCAGGATTCGCGAGTACCAGGACGAGATCCGAAAAAAAATTCTCGACATGTACGGCTTCGAGCGCGTGCCCGAGGAAATCGACAATTACATCTCCGCGGCCTCGGCCGAGCCGGCGATGGAGGAGAGCGCCATCTTCGACGCGGTCGTCGATATCATCGTCCAGGGCGACTACGACTACTATATCTACGATCTTGTCCCTTTGGGACACGCGCTCTACTACTTGTCGATGGCGAAGGTGTACGACGAATGGATCAACAAGATCACGAAGCTCCGCGAAGAGATGGGCCGTTACGATCAGGTGGCGGCCACCATGCGGCGCCAGGAAACGCACGAAGAGGACAATATCTTGAAGGAGCTTCAGTACATCAAGAGCCGGATCAACGCCTCTTCGCAGATATTGACCGACAAGCGCCGGACGGCCTTTTTCTTCGTCCTGGTTCCCGAGGAGATGATCATCCTCGACACGCGCAAAGCCGCCGAGCTGTTCGCGCGCTTCGACGTGCCGATCTCGGGTTACGTCGTGAACCGGGTGCTGCCGGAGGATTTAGGCCGCGGCAACATCCCCGCGTATCTCAAAAACCGCATCGACCTGCAGCAGAAATATATGGCCCAGATCCGCGCCAGCCTCGGCAAGGACGTCCTCGCCTATGTGCCGGAAATGGAGCGCGACGTCGCCGGGCTCAAAATGATCGAGCGCCTGGCGGAAAAACTTTTTTAGTTATCTATGGAGCAGATCGCAACCTCGATGGGGGGCTATTTAAGCGGGCATCCTGAGCTCAAATATATTTTTTTCGGCGGCAAGGGCGGCGTGGGAAAAACGGCGCTGGCGGGAGCGACGGCTCTCTGGCTGGCGGCTGAGGGAAAGCGGACGCTGCTCGCCTCCACCAACCCGGTCCACAGTCTCTCCGGCCTGCTGGCGCAATCGGTCTTCGGCGCCGCGACGCCGGTCAGCGGCGCGCCCAGCCTCTGGGCGTGCGAGATCGACACCAAGGAGACGATCGAGAAGTCCAAGAAAGAGATCCGCGAGAAGATTCAGTGGTTTTTGAAGTTTGCCGACATCGGCGCCAAGGCCGACGACTTCGTGGAATCCGCCACGATGAACCCCGCGTTTGAGGAGTCGGCCATGTTCGAGAACATGGTGGACTTGATGCTGAAGGACGAGTACGACGTCTATGTCTTCGACACGGCGCCGACCGCGAACGCCCGGCGTCTGCTCGGCATGTCCAAGGTTTACTCCTTGTGGGTGGACAAGATGCTCAAGTCGCGCCAGGAGGCGCGGACCTTGCGCGAGATGCTCTCCTTCACCAAGAAAAAAGAAGAAGATCCGCTGCTCACGTATCTGCTGCAATTTCGCGAGCGCATGGGCCGGGCGCGCGAGCGGTTGACGGATGCGGAAAAGACCGCCTTTTTCTTCGTGACGCTTCCCGAGGCGCTGCCGATCGCCGTGATCAGCCGGTTCATCGGCTGGTTCCACGACTTCGGGATTCCGGTGGGCGGCGTCATCGTCAACATGCTTTTGGACCGCCAGGCGCTTGGCGATGACGCGCCTGAGTTCGTCCTCAACCGAGTTCAGATGCAGGAAGAGCACATGAAGACCGTGTGGGAAAAATTTGCCGGCTCCGTTCGCGCCATCGTCCCGCTCTTTGACCAGGAGGTGCGTGGCGTGGCAATGCTCCATGAGGCCGGCCGTGCGCTGTTCAGCGAACCCCGAAACAGCCAGTAATCGGATCCTTGCCCTTACAAAATTTGTATCTTCCCGCATGGGTGTCAAAAACTCGGCACAAATAACCACACGCCTGAATTGCTCTCCGCTAAAACCCTCTGTAAATACTAGCTTTTTCGATTGCCTCCCCGGTCAAAGGCTTGGCATATATCCTGCACTTTTGGTGCAATCGGGAAAATCCAAGCAATTAGGAGGCAATCACAGTGGAACAAATATTAACCGCTTCACAGGTCGCAGAGCTTCTGCAGGTGCATCTCAGGACCGTCTATAAGCTGGCGCGCCGGGGCTTGATACCCGGGAGAAAATTCGGCGGCGGCTGGCGCTTCAGCAAGGAAGAAATTCTGAAGATGATTTCCAACGGCCGTCTGGGGTCTTTGGAGAGCGAGCTGTCGGCGCCGAACGGCGACATGAAATGAACCGCCCAGCGCTTGTCACGGCGCTGGCTCTCGCGTTTTTTATCGCGCCGCAGGTCGCGCGCGCCGAGAAGATTTACCGCATCGGAGCGTCCGTCTCCAACGATCAATCCATGCCCGCCATCGAAGGCTTCAAACAAAAGATGGCGGAGCTGGGATATATCGAAGGGAAGAACGTCCAATACGAGATCTACAACGCCCGCGCCGACGCCAGGGAGATCAAGAGAAACGCCCACCGGCTGGTTCAAGCAAAACCGGATCTGATCGTTACCGCTTCGACCAGCGCCACCGAGCCGGTGGCCAAGGCGAGTTCCGGGACCCGCCTGCCGGTAGTTTTTTTGAGCGCGGGAAATCCGCTCGCGTTCGTGAAGAGTTACGCCAGCTCCGGCAGCAACCTGACCGGGATCAGCACCGCGGCGATCGATCTCGCCCCGAAGCGGATGGAAGTCCTAAAGGAGTTGGTTCCGGGCATCAAAAAACTCATCTCTCTCAATAATCCTCAAGCCACGAACTATCGGGAAAACTTGAGCGCCACTCGAGCGGCCGCCGATAAATTCGGCTTGAAGCTCGTCGAGTTCGATATCGCGAGCCAGGAGGAGCTGATCCTGTGGGCGAAAAACCAGCTCAGCCGCCATTTGGGCGACGCGGTCTTCTATCCGCCGGACGGGGTGATTCTCGAGGCGGTCAAGGAGGTCTCCCTTTACATCATCAAGGAAAAACTCCCATCGGTTTCGTTCAACGTTTCGAGAGCGCGGGAGGGAGCGCTGGCGGCCTATGGGCCGGATTTCTCCGCCCTGGGACAGCAAGGCGCCGTCCTCGTCGATAAGATCCTCAAGGGCGCCAAGCCGGAAAACCTGCCAATCGAGCAGCCCTTGAGGCTCAGGCTCGTGCTCAACATGAAGACCGCAAAAGCCATCGGGTTAAAAATTCCTCGGGAGATCCTGCTCCGGGCGGACGAGGTGATCGAATAGAAGGGCGAAAGGGCCGATCGATGAAGTTACGTGGATGGATTTTTGTCCTGCAGATCGTTTTTACGCTTTGTTTTCCTCGCGCATCCGAGGCCCAGAAGGTCTATCGCATCAGCGCCTTGGTGGCGGAGGATCAATTTCTAACCGCCGTCGAAGGCTTCAAGAAGAAAATGTCCGACGTCGGATATGTCGAGAAAAAAAATATCAAGTATGACTTTCACAACGCCAAAGGGGACGTCGATGCGCTCAAGAAGCTGGCCGAAAAGATCGTGCGCGATGTTCCCGACCTGATCGTAACCTCTTCGACGACGGCAACGGTGCCGGTGGCGAAGCTGACGGAGGGGACGCATATCCCGGTGGTATTTCTCAGCGCCGGGAATCCGCTGAAGCTGGTCAAAAGCTACAGCAGCTCGGGCAATAACCTGACGGGCATATCGAGCTCCGTTCTGGAGCTTACCGAAAAACGCCTTGAGCTTTTCAAGGGGCTGTCGTCTACGATCAGGCGCGTTATTTTTCTTACCAACCGAAAGGCGACGAATTACGAGGAGTATCTGGTCGCCACGCGGGGGGCGGCGCAAAGGATGGGCTTTACGCTCGTCGAGGTCGAGATCCAGGCGACGAACGTCGATGAGGTCAGTAAGCAAAGCGCTCTCGTAACGCGCAAGTCGGGCGAAGCGCTGTTTGTCCCGCCGGACATCGCGTTCGTCGGTGCAACGGAGTCGATCGCGCAGTGGGCCGTCAAGGAAAAACTCCCTGCGATAGGCCCGAATGTCCAGACCGTGAGAAGAGGTTTGCTCGCAGCTTACAGCTCGGACTATTATTCCTTGGGGCAGCAGGGCGCGCTCCTGGTCGATAAGATCCTTCGCGGCGCGAAACCCGCGGATCTTCCGATCGAGCAGCCCCACAAATTGCAGCTCGTCATCAACCTGAAGAGCGCCAAGGCCATCGGCATCAAACTTCCCAAGGAGATTCTCCTGCAGGCCGACGAATTGGTCGAATAGCGTGGGTCGGATATGACGTGGAAACGTGCCGTCGATTTTCTCACCTGGCGCGGCGGAGGCATTCGCCATCGGCTTCTGTGGACGGGATTGCTCTTTTTGGGGGTCGCGCTCCTGGCGAACACCATCGCCGGAACTCTGTACACGCGATCGCAAATCAAAAAAGCCACGGCCCAACTGCAAATGGAGGTCGCTTCCAAAATCGCCAACGAGATCACGGACATCGTCGAGCGTAAAATAGAACGGCTGTCCGACCTGGCGGTCTCGTTGAGCCTCTATGACTTCGGCAGCGAAGAGCAGAGACTCCTCGCCTTGCTGCTGCTCAAGAACGACCGGCCCGCCACTTCCATCGCGATTCTGAACGACCGGGGCATGGAAGTCGTGAAAGTTTCGGAGCGGCGGGTTTATCTTGCGAGCGACCTTTCCGACCAGAGTCGAGAAGATTACTTCAGAAGAGCGCTCGGCGGAGAACCGTACGTAAGCCCGGTTTATACCACCGACAAGGCCGAGCCTTATGTGACGATGGCGGTCCCGATCCAGGCGCGTCCGGGCCAAACGACAGGCGTCGTCGCCGTCGAGCTCAACCTGGCTTTTCTCTGGCAGATCGTCGGCGATGTCAGTTTCTCCGAGGCCGGCAAGGCCTATCTGGTGGACAGCCATGGAAATCTGATCGCGCACCAGGATCCGTCGCTGGTGTTAAAGAGAACGAATCTAAAAGAACACTACAAAGTCCGGAAGTTTCTAGACCGCCCCGAGGATCTAAAGGACCCGGATCCCGCCGAGGAAGGGACCGGCATCACGGGCAAATCCGTGCTCAGCACGTACGCCCCGGTGCGCGGAGTGAACTGGGCCGTGATCCTGACCGAGCCGGTGGATATCGCGCTCAAAGATCTGGTCACGATGCAGCGCTACGCGATCCTGCTGCTCGGCCTAGGGCTGATGATCGGCTCGATCGTCATCGTATGGGCCAGCAAAAAGATCACCGAGCCGATCCGGGAGCTTCATCGCGGGGCGGAAATCATCCGCCGGGGCAACCTCGACCACCGAGTGGAGATCAACAGCGGCGATGAAATGGAGCAGCTCGCGAGGGAATTCAATGAAATGGCCGCCGAGCTCAAAAGCTCCTATTCCACGTTGGAGCAGAGGGTCGAAGAACGGACCCGGGAGATCGCGGTTCTTTCGGAGGTCACGGCTACGGTCAATCGCTCGCTGGAGCTGGAATCGGTGTTGGAAGGGGTCATGCAAAAAATCCGCGAGATTTTTCATTTCGACGCGACCCGGATTTTTCTCTCCAGCCGTCAATCGGAGCACTTGTTGGAGTTGAAGGCTTCCTATGAAGTGGACCCGGAACTCGCCCCGCCAACAAAATTTTTCCGGCGCGGCGAGGGAATCGTCGGCAGGGCGGTCGAGAGCAGGGAAGCGATCATATTCGAGCATATTCAAAAGGACCCGCGCTATTCGAAGCTGACCCAAACTAACGCGGCGGAAAAAACGCGGCATTGCTTTTTGGCGGTTTTCCCCGTGCAGAGCAAACTCGAATGCATCGGCGCGGTCGTCTTTGTGGGCCGGGCGCCCCGGCGGCTGAAGGTCGAGGAGGTTCGGTTGTTGACCTCGATGACGGACCAAATCGGCGTGGCGGTTGAAAAGGTGAATCTTTTCGACGAGACGGTCGCCAGGGCCAACGAGCTGTCGGCGTTGTACGACGTCACGGCGACGGTGAACCAATCCCGCGATCCGGATGTCGTTTTGCAAGATGTGGTTCACAAGGTTTTGGCGCTCACCCATTTCGACGCGGCCCGAGTCTATCTCGTGGACGCGGAGGCCAAGGAGATCCGGTTGCGGATGCACCACGGCATCAGCGCAGAGTTCGCGGCCAAGACCGCAACGGACACGGTGGGAGTGGGAGTCAACGGCAACGTCGTGTTAACGGGAAAGCCGGTTATTTTCCAGGATATCCGATCCGATTCTCTATATGGCGAGCGGGCCGCCGCCGGCTTCGCCCGGCAGGAAGGCTTCCGGAGCTACATGAGCTTTCCGCTGAAGAGCAAGACCAAGACGGTCGGCGTCATCAACTTTCTCAGCCGAAACGTCCGTAGCCTGTTACCTAAGGATAAGGTCCTGCTCGTGTCGATGGCGAACCAGATCGGGGTGGCGCTTGAAAACGCCAATCTGTTCGAGCAGACCGTGGAAAAGGCGAAAGAGATCTCGGCTCTCTACGACGTGACCACGACCGTCAACCAATCCCTGGACCTGGAATCGGTTCTGCAAGAAGTCATCAAGAAGATCACCGATACGTTCCACTTCGATACGACGAGGATCTATCTCTCGGATCCGCAGACGGAGGAGATCCGGGTGCGGGCGTCCTACTCGCTCGACCGGCAGGATTTGACGCGCGTTCGCGTGTTTCACCCCGGCGAAGGGATCGTCGGCAAGGTGATGGAGGCCGGGCAGCCGATCATCTTCGAAGATCTCCGCGGCGATCGGCGATACAAAGAGCTGAGCAGCACCGGCAACACGCAGAGCGGCGGGTTTTGCTTTCTGGCGGTGTTTCCCATCGCGGCCAAGCTCAGCTCCGTGGGAGCGATTCTGTGTAACGGCCGGACCCCGCGGCGCCTTACCGCGAGCGAGGTTCAGCTGATCACCTCGATGGCGGGCCAAATCGGCGTTGCCGTCGAGAACGCGAGGCTTTTCTCCGAGACCAAGCAGAAGTCTCTCGAGCTGGAAAAGGCCAATCTGGAGATGCAGGAGGCCAGCCGCGCCAAGGCGGACTTCCTCGCCGCGATGTCGCACGAGCTGCGCACGCCGCTGAACGTCATCATCGGCAACGCCGATCTCTGCAAGGACGGCTTCTTCGGCGCAGTGAGCGAGCGGCAAAGGGGATCGCTCGAGAAGATCCTTCGCTATTCCAGAATCCTGCTCAAGCTCATCAACGACGTGCTGGCGCTCACGAAGGTCGAGGCGAGAAAGATGTCGGTGGACCTCTCCACGTTCGAAGTGGGCGAAGTCGTTACGCAGGTGCAAAACTACGTGGAGCAGTTGAACCCCGACAACCGGATCAAAATCTCATGGGAAGTGCCGTCCGATTTGCGTCCGATAACCACCGACGCGCTGAAACTCGAGGAGATTTTGCAGAACCTGATCGGCAACGCTTACAAGTTCACGCCCCACGGCGCCATCGACATTCGAGTGAGCGATCTCAACGGAAGGGACCGCATCGAGTTTGCCGTTGCCGATACCGGGATCGGCATCAAACCGGGGGATTTGGAAAGAATCTTCGAAGAATTCCACCAGCTCGACGAGGCGCACACGGGAACCTATTCGGGCGTCGGCCTCGGCCTCAGCATCGTCAAAAAATATCTCGAGCTGTTGCGCGGGGACATCCGCGTCGAAAGCGAGCCCGGCGGCGGCACGACGTTCACGTTCACCCTGCCCTACGAAAGTGAGTCAGTGAGGCGCGAGGAAGCCGGCGGTTCAACGCTCGGAATTTCTGCGCACTCTTAACTGCTCACTCCTCACTGCTCACTATACTATCCGCTTGACTTTCCCGCCGCATACGGGAAATAAGGAGTCACCGTCTTGAGAGGTCGAATGTCGTGGCAGGAGCGCTCGCGGGAATCCGGGTTCTTGAAATCGCCAGCTACGTGACCGGTCCGTTCGCGAGCCTGCTGCTGGCCGACCTCGGCGCCGAGGTGGTCAAGATCGAGCAGCCGGGGCAGGGCGATCCGTTCCGTGGCTGGGGGGAAAATCTCTACTCTTCCAACTTCCGCAGCTTGAACCGCAATAAAAAAAGCCTCACGCTCGATATCCGGCGCGACGAAGCGCGCGAGATTTTTTTAAAGCTCGCCGCCGCGTCCGACGTCGTCATCGAAAATTTCCGTCCGGGAACGTTGGACAAGAGAGGGATGGGATACGAGACGGTGCGGGCGCTGAATCCAAAGATCGTCTACTGCTCGATCTCCGGCTTCGGCCAGACCGGTCCGTACCGCGATCGTCCCGGCTACGACACGGTGGGCCAGGCGATGAGCGGCCTGTTGAGCCTGCTGACCGATCCGGAAAATCCGCAAGGCATGGGCATCTCGTTCTCCGATCATCTGACCGGAATCTACGCCTGCTATGGGATTCTCGGCGCTCTCGTGAACCGGCTGTTGACCGGAGAAGGGCAGAGAGTGGAGACTTCTCTTCTCCGCGCCACGGTTTCTTTCACCAGCGAAAACGCCGTCCGCTTCTTCGAGACCGGCAATGTGCCGCGGCGCGCCACGCGCGTGCGCACCGCCGGCGTCTTTGCGTTCCTCGATCGCGACGGGCTTCCGTTCGTTATTCACCTCTCGTCGCCGGAGAAATTCTGGCGCGGCCTGTTGGAGGTCGCCGGCAAGCCGGAGTGGGCGGACGATCCGCGTTTCCGCAATCGCAAAGGCCGGCAGGAGAATCACGACCTGCTCGGGCAAATGCTCCAGGAGATTTTTCGCGGCGGACAACGCGAAGACTGGCTCCGGAAGCTTCAAGAGCGCGACGTCCCGGCCGCGCCGCTCAACACCATGGACGAAGTCTTCAAGGACCCGCAGGTGCGCGCGTACGGCTTTCCCATCGAAGTGGAGCACCCGAAGATGGGGAAGATGCGGCTCGTCGGCAGCGGGGTCGATCTCAGCCGCACGCCGCCGGCCGTGACCTTGCCGCCGCCGACGCTCGGCGAGCACACAGAGGAGATTCTTGAAAAGCTCGGTTACAATGCGGACGCTATTTCAAAACTACGCGAGCTGGGGGTAATTTAACGAAACCGCAAAATGTTGCATTTTGAGTTTTGAATTTTGAATTCGCAATTCAACATTCATCATTCAAAATTCAGAACTGCTTGTAGACCTGATCGAAGAACCCGGTTTCATCGAGTTTCCTGCACAAGCCCATGTCCGCCACGTCTTCGGGCTTGAGTTGCGCCGCCTTGGCGTTGAGACCGTGCTGCGCCATCAGCTTGAGCACCGACGCGACTCCTTCCAGGGTCGGGCAGGGCTTGCGCGGCAATTCCTTACGCAGATCGACATAGGCCTTCTCGACCTGCTCGGGCTTGCTCAAGCGCAAGTTCCTGCCGATGGTCTGCTGCACAGCCTTGGCGTTCGCCGGATTGTGAATGTAGGCGACGCCCTCGACGATCGATTTGGCGATGTTCTCGACGAGCTGCGGATTGGTTTTCATGAAGCTTCGCGAGATGACCAGTCCCGAAGACTGGAAGGGAACGTTCTCTTTGCCGGTATCCAGCAGCACGCGATAGCCCTCGCCTTGAATGACCTGGCCGAATTCGGGCGAGAGGCTCGTGGCGTCGACCGATCCAGCGCGGAGCGCCGCGAGCCGCTCGGGAACGCCGCCCGCGCCGAGCAAGGTGATGTTGTCGCGGCGCGGCACCAGGCCGAAATAATCGAGCGCGACATAAGTGGCGAGCGACGCGGAGCCCGACGGCGTGCCGATCGCGACCTTCTTGCCCTTGAGGTCTTCGGCGCTCTTGATCGACGATCGCGCGATAAACAAATAATCCAGTTTATTTTGCAGGCCGAGGATCATCGTCAGATCGCCGCCGCCGGTCACGGCGTTGGCCACGTGCGTGGCGCCGATCAAACCCAGCGCGACCTGCCCGGCGAGCATCGCTTGGGTCGCGCGCCCGGCGATAATGAAGACGAGATCGACGTCGAAGCCGTATTTGCGGAAGAAGCCGTGCTCCTTGGCGATCCACAGCGGCGTGACGTTGCTGCTGATCGCGCCGTGGGCGAACGCGAGCTTCGCCGGCTGATCGGCGGCCGAAGCATGCACCGGTCCGAGCGCGAGAGCGAGCAATGTAAAGATAAGCGCCGGATGCTTAATGACGTTCTCCTTTCGGCCAGAGTGCTTGTAGCACGCGTGCGGTTCGATGTAAACATATACGGACGATGCCGCGGCACCCGAGTTTGATACCGCTCTCTCACGACCACCATCACGGTCTCGCGTTGGCGCTGCGCTGCCGCAAACAGGCCCTCGGGCGATTGAAGCCGCTGGGAATTCAGGGATTGAAGGAGCGGGCGCAAGAACTGAAAGAATTTTTTCGCGCCAGCCTGACGCCTCACTTCGCTGCCGAGGAAGTCGCGCTTTTTCCATTCATGCGCTCGTCCATCCCGGAGTCGGAGCCGTTGATCTCGGAGTTGTTGGGCGAGCACGAGCAGCTACGCGGCTGGGTCGGCCTCCTCGATGACGAGAAGCATCTGGCCAAGACTTTGTTCGAAGCGGCGGACCTGCTCGAGCGTCATATCCGGCGCGAGGAGCGCGAGCTGTTCCCGCTTTTCGAAGCACACGCGGCGCCTGCCGGCGCCGAAAGCATAGGCCGGGAGATCGCGAAAATGATCAAGCACGAGCACCCGCAGGAATGATGAGATTCACGTTACAGTCAACCGGTAAGGAAATCGATTTCGCGCCCGCGAGAGTCATCATCGCGGGCTATACGGGACGCAACCAAGACGAGGTGCGCGCGCACGTGCGCGAGCTGGCGGCGCAGGGGATTCCGGCGCCGGCGGAAATTCCGGCTATCTTTCGAACGACGCTCGATAGACTCACCGTCGCAGACGAAATCGAGGTAGTGGGCGGTCGGACCGCGGGAGAGGCTGAAGTCGTTCTTTTGGTGAAGGGTGAGGTTGTTTGGGTCGCCGTCGGCAGCGACCACACGGACCGCGAGCTGGAGAAAATCGATATTGCCGCATCGAAACAGGTCTGTCCCAAGCCGGTCTCCGGCGAAGTTTGGAATTATGCCGACGTGCGCGAGCGCTGGGACAATTTGATTTTGAGAAGCTGGGTGGGAGAGAGCGGCAGGGAACAGCTTTACCAGGAGGGAAGGATGGCTGCGCTGCTGAGGCCGGAAGATGTGCTCGTCTTATTGCGCCGTCGCCTGGGAAAGCTCGTGGACGGCGCGACCGTTTACACCGGCACGATCCCATTGATCGGCGGCGCTTTTGTTCCCAAGCCGTATTTCGAAGCCGCGCTTTTCGATCCGGTCGCAGGCCGTTCGCTGCGGTGCGCTTATCGCACGCGTTCGCTCGAAGCTTGATGAATTTCTCGTCGAGGAGTCGCAAGATGATGAAAGAAGAGCTGGAATTTTTCGACGTGACTGAGAAGCCGTGGCGCGACGTGCCGGGAAGCAGATGCGCGGGTCTCCACGAGCGCATCTTGAGCGGCGATCCAAACACGGGAAACTATTCGCGGGTCCTCAGGTTCGACCCCGGCTGCGACACGACGCCCAACGGCGTGCTGACGCACAATTTCTGGGAGGAAGTTTATATCGTCGAGGGCAGCATCATCGATCTCAGCTTGAACCGGGAGTTCACGGCGGGGCAGTACGCCTGCCGCCCGCCGGGCATGCCCCACGGGCCGTGGAAGTCGCCCAACGGCTGCACGACGTTCGAGGTGCGCTACACCAAAGACTAGCTTCGTCGCAGTCTCGTTCGGTCCGACTAAGCAATCCGTGCCGACAACTGAAAATGAAATCTCGGCCCGCGCGCGCCGGCTGATTCTCATCAACGCCTGCCTGGGTCAGTTCATCGCGGCGGTGGACGCCCGCTCGGTCAACGTCGCGCTGCCGACGCTCTCGACCGAGTTCGCCACCACGATGGAAGTCGTCCAGTGGGTGCCGCTCTCATACCAGCTCACGGTGATCGGACTGGTCCTGAGCCTGGGCAGGCTCGGCGACATGGTCGGGCGAAAAAAGATCTACAATCTCGGCTTTGTGATTTTCATGAGCGGCTCGGCGCTCTGCGGTTTCGCCACCGGCATGGTTTCGCTCGTCCTGTTTCGCGTCGTCGAAGCGATCGGCGGCGCGATGATCCTGGCGAACGGCCGCGCCATCGTCTCGGCGGTTTTCGCCGGCGGCAGCAGGGGAAAGGCGCTGGGAATAACTTCGATGGCGTTCCATCTGGGTTACATCGTCGGCCCGTCGCTGGGCGGCTTTTTGATCGACAACGCGGGCTGGCGCTGGATTTTTTTCGTCAATCTTCCCGTCGCGCTGGCCGGCGCCGTCATGGCCTGGAAAGTCATCCGGGAAAGCACCGCGGCCAAAGGCTCGTACGGCGGCGTTGACCTTTTCGGCACGACGACCCTGCTTTGTTTCGTCGTCTCTTTGATCCTGGGCCTTAACCGGGCGGCGCGCTCCGGCTTCGACCCGTGGAGCGCCGGGCTGTTTTTTCTCTTCGCCCTGTTTCTCGCGCTGTTTATTTTTTTCGAGCGCCGCTCGCCCGATCCGATCCTCGATTTGCGCCTTTTCCAGAGGCGGCTTTTCACCGCGGGAATCGTAAGCCTTTGGCTGATCTCGTTGACCCAGACCGCCACGTTTTTTCTCCTGCCGTTTTATCTTCAGGGCATGCTTGGGCTCACTCCCACCGCAGTCGGAATCACCTTGATCTTTTATTCGGTGGTCATCGTATTCATGGCGCCGATCGGCGGCTCGCTCTCCGACAGGTTCGGCTCGCGCCTGCTCTGCACAGCCGGATGCGCTTGCACGTTCGTCAGCGTGTTGATGATGGCGCGCGTGGGGCTCGACTCGACCCGGCTCGCGGTTATCATCCCGCTCATGGGGATGGGGCTTGGCTGGTCGCTCTTCGCCTCGCCGAATTTGAGCGCTCTGTTCGGCTCGGTGTCTCACGACCGACTCGGCGCCGTCAGCGGCGTCACGGTGACCACGGCGAACTCCGCCAATGCCGTCGGCATCGCTTTGGCGAGCATGCTCTTCGTGCGCGGGCTCGATCGGTATGGCGTCTTATCGGCGAGCGCGACGGCCTATACGGAATGGTCCCGCGCGCCCGAGGCGTACCTGTCGGCTTTTCAGAGCTCGTGGTTGGTTTTCGCCGGTTTCGCCTTGATCGCGGTCTTCTTCTCCGCGGCGCAGGAGCCGCCGGAGCGACGGAAGACTTAGAGAAGATAATTCAGCCCTCAAGCGCGAACCACTCCGGGCGAGGTCAATAGTTTCTGTGTCTCGAGGGCCACCCTCGCCTGCCGCCCCAATGGTGCTTACTCCATCCGACAGGGCCTGCCGTGTCGCCGTACGTCCCTGTGACCTCGCTCTCCGAGTTCGCACTTTCGGGCTCAAGCGATCCTTTCGGGACGTCAGATCTCATAGTTCAGATTGCAATATGAGATTTGTAATTTGAGATTTGGAGATTCCGAGCGGAGCGAGGACTGGCCTGATTATCCGCCACCAGGCGGGTGATGGTCGATGTGGATGTATGCCTCGATGAAGCGCACGATTCTGTTTTCGTCGAAGTCGTCGAACTTGTCGATGCGCGACCAGGCGGTGAGCGCGATTTTTTCTTTCATGTCGGGGTACGGCGCGAGAATCACGTTGCGGCTGTAGCGCCGGACGATCCCGGCCAGTTTTTCGATCAACGGCACACATTCAGGATTGGTTAGCGGACAGTTGTATTGCACGATCACGCCGCCGTCTTCGAGGTTGTGCACTTGCAGCTCCTTGGTGACGGGCTGCTGATGAATGCCCCAGTTCGCGATCATAGGCAGGTGCGGTCCGGACGTGGGCGGGTCGCTGTTGTAGTTTATAAGGCCGACTTCCGATTCGGAGATGTGTCGGTTCCCCAAACTTTTGACGAACTGCGCCGGCGAACCCGCGTTCCACTTGGCGTAGGCCCAATACCCGGCTCCCGCGAGGAGCAGCGCGCCGATCAGACAAAGGACCGCCGTCTGTAACCTGGAGGCGATTTTTTTCTTTTGGTTTTGTTTTTGCTGGGCATCTTTCCTGGCCTGGCGCTCGGTCTTGCGCCGCTCCGTGCGTGACAATTCGGCCATATCCCTCTTCCAGAATCGTCAAAGCGTGGACTCAACCGCCGGTCGCGCGAGCACGCGGTCCATCCAGCGCTTCAAATTAGGGAACCGGTGATCGACTTCAAAGCGGTAGCGCTGCCGGCGGATGAAAAAGGGAATGAGCGTGATATCCGCCAGGGAGTAGTCGCCGGCGAAATATTCCCGTCCGGCCATCTCCAGCTCGAGCGCGGTCAAGTAGTCTTTGAGTTTCTCTTGCGCTTTTTCTTGATTATCGCTGTGCAAAATTTCATGGGCGGCTCCATGCAGCCGGGTGTTGCAATAATCCATCCAGATTCTAACCTGTGCCCTCGCGGCCGGATTTTCGGGCATGAGGCGCACGTCGGGATATTTTTCTTCGAGATACTCGTCGATGATGTTGGATTCGTAAATCACGGCTTGATCGTCGACGAGCACGGGCACTTTGCCGTACGGATTGAGCTCGAGCAGCTCTTTGGGCTTGTTCTTGAGATCCACTTCAGCGAGGTCGTAAGAAATCCGTTTCTCCGCCAGGACAATCCTTGTCCTATGGGCGTACGGTCAGGTGTGGCACGAAAAGAGTTTTCTCATGAGAGTCGTCTATCATTATTTGCCCCGTTTCTCCAGCTTATCGCGCAGACCGTCGCCGACGAGATTCAAAGCCAGAACCGTCGCCATGATAGCGAGGCCGGGATAGGCGGTGAGATGCGGCGCGACCAGAATGAACTGTCTGCCTTCGTTCAGCATCGAGCCCCACGACGGCGTCGGCGGCTCGGCGCCCAAGCCCAAAAAGCTGAGACTGCCCTCGGCGATGATCGCCGCCGCCATGCCGAACATCGCTTGAATCGCGAGCGAAGGAAGAAGGTTCGGCAGCATGTGAAGCCGGATGACGCGCGCCGGCGGGGCCCCCAGAGCCTCGGCCGCGTGGACGAACTCTTTCTCTCTCAGCGCGAGGATTTCGCCGCGCACGAGACGGGCGTAGGCGGTCCAGCCGATCAGGCTCAGCGCCAATACGACGTGGTCCAGGCCGGGGCCGAGCACGGCGGTGAAGGCGATGGCGAGCAGGATTCCGGGAAATGCCATCAGCACGTCCACGAGCCGCATGAGAAGCTGATCCACCCAGCCGCGGAAGTAGCCGGCAAGAGCGCCGACCAAGAAACCGATCAGGACGGAAATCGTCACGGTCGTGGTTCCGACCATGAGCGAGACGCGGCTGCCGTACACGATACGGCTCAGCACGTCGCGACCGAGCTTGTCGGTGCCCAGTGGGTGTTCTCGCGACGAGGCGGCGAGATCGTTCTCCAGGTTCTGCGCCGTCGGGCTGTACGGCGCAATCACCGGCCCCAGCGCGGCCGTAGAGACGAGTGCGATCAGAATCGCTGCACCGATGAAAACGATCGATCTACTTATCATAGGCGATTTTCGGGTCCGCCCAACGGTAGCAGATGTCCGTGAGCAGATTGACGGCCAGGTAAGAGACCGCAATGGTCAAGACGCAGCCCTGGACCAGAGGGTAGTCGCGCGTCTGGATCGCCTGGAGCGTGAGCCGGCCGACGCCCGGCCAGCTAAAAATAGATTCGGTGATGATCGAGCCCGCGAGCAGCGCGCCGAACTGGAGGCCGACGATGGTGATGACGGAGATGAGCGAGTTGCGGAGCGCGTGCTTGAGCCAGACGCGCCGCTCGCTGAGGCCTTTGGCACGCGCCGTGCGGATATAATCTTCATGGATCGTCTGGAGCAGACCCGAGCGGACCATGCGCGTCAGGATCGCCGCCATCGCCATGCCGAGCGTGAGAGAGGGGAGGATGAGATGGTCGATGCCGCCGCGGCCCGAGACCGGCAGCCAGCCGAGCTCGATCGAGAAAAAAATCATCAGCAGCGGGCCGAGCCAAAAATTGGGCATCGCCAGGCCGAATAGAGAGAAGAGAAGGGCGAGACGATCGATCCAGGTATCGCGCTTTGCGGCCGCCGCGATCCCCAGCGGAAAGGCGAGAAGAAATGCCACAGCCATCGCCGCCAACGTTAGCTCCAGAGTGGCGGGCAGACGCTTCAGAATCAGCTCCGCGACCGTGGCCTGCTCGTAGAGCGAGCGGCCGAGATCCCCCACCGATAGGCCGGCGAGAAAGCGTAGATATTGATTCCACAGCGGCTGGTCCAGCCCTAACTCGCGGCGCAGCGACGCTTTGTCGATGCTGCTCGCGGTCTCTCCCAGCATCGCTTCCACCGGATCGCCGGGAACGACGCGAATGAGCAGAAACACGACCGTCACTGCGCCGAACAGCGTGGGGAGAAGGAGCAGAAGGCGATGGAGCAAAAAACGTTTCACGTTTCAACAGGCGCTTGAAAAATGATTATCCGTCGCCCGCCCGTGAGTCTCTCTCCGGGCCGATGCATGCCCTTCGGGATCTCAATAGCAAATCTCAAATCTGAGATCTGAAATCTTCGATTTGAAATTCCAAGCAAAGCGAGGACATGTCGGCCCCTTCGAGAAACCGCCGGACGGGAGTTGCGCAAGTGCAATCGACCGAAGAGGTTTGAAAACATGATCTTTTAATTGCCGGTAGCCGCCGACAGCGAAACCTTCCTGAGCGAGATCAGATCGCCGTCGGGATAGGGGACGAAGCCCCGGACGTTCGGCTTCATGACGACGACGTTCTTCCACCACCACAGCGGAACGTAGGGAAGATCGTCGGCAAGAATTTTTTGCACGCTGCTGTATACGCGCCGGCGCTCTTCGATCGACGCGGCGCTTCTGCCTTGCTCCAGCAAGCGGTCGAGCGCGGGATTGCGGTATCGACCACGATTGTTTCCGTTCGGCGGCACGCTCTCGGAATGGAACAAATTATAATAAATATCGGGGTCCACCACGCCGACCCATTCGAGCGAGTAGAGGTGGAAGTTGCCGCTTTTCACGTCGCCGTAAAAAGTTCCCCATTCGTAGGCGCGCACTTCCAGCTCGATGCCGACGCGGGCGAGTTGTTCCTTCAAAGTTTCGGCGACTCTCTTTCTCAGATCCAGGTTCGTCGTCTTGTAGGAGAGCTTGAAGCGCGGCAGCGGGCCGTCGCCGTCCGGATCGGGAAAGCCCGCTGCGTCCAGCAGCCGCTTGGCCGCTTCCGGATCATAGCTTAGCTGCGCCACCGCCGGCTCGTACGCCCAATGCCGCGGCGAGAGAAGTCCGGTCGCGGGAGTCGCGAGATCCTTGAGGATGTGCCGGATGATCGCCTCGCGATCGATCGCGCGGCCGAGCGCCTGCCGCACCTCGCGGCGCGCCAGAATAGGATGCTCAAGATTCATGCCGATGTATTGAAAGATCGTTCCCTGCTCGCTCTGGATCGCGGCGCCGGTGTTTTTCGCGAGCCAGGGAAGCATGTCGGGCTCGAAGTAGTTCTGAATAAAATCGACGGTGCCTTTTCGAAACTCGAGAACGCGCACGATCGCGTCCGGGATGACTTTGAAGACAACCGTCGAAATGCCGGGCGGGCCGTCCCAGTACGATGGATTCGCCGTAAGAACGACCCGCTCTCCGGGACTGAGCTCGGCCAGAGAGAATGGACCCGAGCCGATGAGTCTCTGTCTGCCGGATTGTCCGTAGCCAGGTGTCCCGGCGGGGACGATTCCTAAAGTAAGCTCTTCTAGAAACGGCGCGAAAGGCGCTTTAAGCCGGAAGCGCACCTCGTGCGAGCCTAGTTGGTCCACTGCCTGGAGAAAACCGAGTTTTCCCCGCTTCGGCGAGCGGTTTTTCGCGTCGAGGACGGAGTCGTAAGTGAATTTCACATCCGTGGCGGTCAGCGGCTTGCCGTCATGAAAGAAGACGCCTTGTCGAAGACGGAAAACGTAAGTCCTGTCATCGATAGGTTGCCATTTTACGGCTAGATCGGGCTCCAGGCGGGAGTTTTCGTCGGGACGCAGAAGGCCATTGAAGATCAATCGGCTGATACGCTCCGAATAGGCGTCCGTAGCGTAGCGCGGATCCAGATAAGTGGGGCTGCTTTCGAGCGCTACGACCAGAGTGTCTGGCGGAGTATCTGGGCGCCGGCCCGTTTTTTGGCACGAGAATAGCAGTGCTGAAGCGGAAAGGAGGGCAACCAAGAGAAGGGTTTTAACAATCACCGGCAAGTTTTTGACAACAAAGTAGCTCTTTTGGTACAATGCGTCAATTTTATTATGAACGCACAGCGATTTCCCGTAGGACTGTTTTCCGCGCTTCTGATCGCCGTCTGCTTGGCCCGGCCTTCCTCGCTGCCGGCTGAGGAAAATCCCTTTCCGGTTCTCCCCGGTTTGGAGAACGCGGTCGAGTTTTGGCGTCTGGTTTTTACCCAATACGGCGGCACCGAGGTGATTTTTCACGACCGGCAGGACCCGCTGAAAATCTACAAAGTCGTCAACATCGATGACAATAGCAACGCGCGCAAGCTGATCAGAGAAGAGATCGCGGCGATCGGCCAGGCGGAAGGCTTTGAGGCGCCCGAACAGAGAGTGAGGGCGCAGAGGGGCGTGAAGGACCGATTTATTGCCGGACTGGCGCTGTCGCGGCGCTATCTCGACCAGATGCAAAAAATCATGCGCGAGGAAGGCCTGCCGGAAGAAATTGCCTATCTTCCTCTCGTGGAATCTTCTTTCAACCTCAATGCCCGCTCCAGCGCCGGCGCGCTCGGCATGTGGCAATTCATGCCTTCTACGGGAAAGAAATTCATGCGCGTCGGTCCGGTACTGGACGAGAGACGCGACCCGATCGAATCGACGCGGGCCGCGGCGCGCTTCCTGAGTCAAAATTATGACGCTCTCGGCAACTGGCCGCTGGCGCTTACCGCCTATAACCACGGCAGGGAGGGCATGGCGCGCGCCGTCGCCGAAGTGGGCTCCACCGATCTCGTCGAGATCATCCAGCGTTACCAGGCGCCGTCCTTCGGCTTCGCCTCCAAGAGCTTTTACGCCGAGTTTCTGGCCGCGGTGGACGTGGCGCGGAGAAGCGCGGAATTTTTTCCCGATCTCGAATATCATCCGCCCATGCCGCTGGAAGAGTTGCCGGTCGAGCGCAACGTTTCGATTGTGGCTTTACTGAAGCCGACGGATATCTCTCACGCTCAATTTCTGGCGTGGAATCCTGCGTTGACTTCCAAGACCAGGGATATTCCCGGCGGATATCGCGTCAAAGCGCCGCCCGACAAGCTGGAAGCGCTCGTCGCCGCCTATAGAAAGATCGCCGGAGCATCGAAAGAAGGCGCGGCCAAGATCGTTGCGGCTTCGAAAACTTCGCTCGACTGGATTCTCCACCACGTCGCGCCCGGCGAGACGCTCTCCAAGATCGCCCGTAACTACAAAGTCACGGTCAGCGCGATCCAAGAAGCCAACGGTATGAGCAACGCCCACCGCCTGGCCATCGGCCAGCAGCTCAAGATTCCCAAAAAAGCCTAGCTTCTAAACAAGCTATCCCGCCCAAGTTTCCGGCGGCTACCGCGCCATCGCCGCCGGCGCGGCGGATAGCCTCAGGATCTGCCGTTTTTTCTCGGGCCGGTCTTGATGGCCTCGCGGATTGTCTGGCGGAATTTTTGAATCAGCGCCGAGTCGTTGTGTGCACGCCAGGCGAGGGCGATCTCCAGTCGCGCCGCTTCCGCAAGCGTGCGGAAGACGACACCGGAGTAGCGGTGATCGACGCTGAGCGGCAGAAGCGTGAGGCCGATGCCCGCAGCGACAAGCCCCAGTATGGTTGACGGATGGTCCGCCTCATGGCGCACGTTGAGCGGGAGTGCTTCCCTCTGGTAGAGGCTGATGACGTAGTCATAGAACAGCGGAGCGGTCGCGCGCTTGAATAGGATATAAGGCTCGCGTGCCAGCTCGGCGAGAGTGAGCCGTTGCCTCGAAGCAAGTCGATGACGCCGAGGGAGTGCGACGATGAGGGGATGACGAGCGATGGCCTCGGTCGTCACTCCGGGAAGCGGCGCCGTCAGGCTGTCATCGCAAGGCCGGACAAGAAAGCCAACGTCGATCCGGCCCGACGCGAGGGCCGCTACTTGCTCATTCACGATCATATTGTGCATCTGCAGTTGAACATCGGGACAGCGCGACGTGCGCCAGGATCGAGCGCGCCTCTTCGAGAAATAGACGCCCGGAGGTCGTAAGCTCGACGTGCCGCTTGGCTACGACCGCACGATAGATTCGCCTAGGGGCGATCGCTGTAGCGACACCTAACACTGTTAGAATGGAGAAGTACGAGGTTTGGATTCTGGGGTGTGGACGCTGAAATGTCAGAACTGCGGCGTGACTTTCAACGTCGAACTGACAGGCGGCCAGAGAATCATCGAGTTTGCCAAGGAACAAATCTGCCCTCACTGCCTGAAGAAGCCGGAAGATGTCACGGGAAAAGAGGCGTTGGGTACGTGGCATCATGTCATCGGATTTCGGTCATCGCCAAAGAAACAATAACGGGTCAGCGCGATCGCGGTACGCCGAAGGCATGAGCACCGCCCACCGCCTCGCCATCGGACGGCAACCGAAGATTCCGAAGAAGACCTGAACAACGATACGGCCACCTCGTCCGTTCCTGCGGTTTCCTCATTGGCTTTTAAAATTTTTATCTCTCGGCAATAGGCCTTTTTCGGAGAAGCGCAAGGTTTACAAACAATTACAGATGTTCAAGACCGTGAAAGCTATCCTAGAACAATTCCGCTGCCGGGTGTTTTGGGTTTTTTCCCAGTATCATCGGTACCGTTTGAGCCGACTAGGCGTTAGGGTATATACCTTTCCCCTAGGAGGCCGATCGGTTTTACTCTTATGGACGTCGCGCTGCTCAAAGGGACGGCTTCGCTGTATCTCATCGCAACGGGGATGTTCATCATTTATGTCTTGCTGCTGAAGGATTTTTTATCTCGGGCCGCGCCGCTGATTCTGCTGGCGGGCTTCTTATTGCATACCGTGGCGCTGGCTCTGCAAATCTCCCAAAACGGTTTTCCCGCGGTCACGGAACTGCACGAAGCGTTGTCCGTGTATAGTTGGGTCATCGTCGGCGTTTATCTTTTAGTTCAGCTCAAGTATCGCCTCACTATCCTCGGCTGTTTTGTGGCGCCTTTGGCCTTTCTCATGTCGCTTGCCGGCATTGCGTTCGGGGCTGGCGCCGGGGAGCTTCCGCCCGGTCTCAAGACCTATTGGCTCCCGGTTCACGTGACGCTCGCGTTCCTGGGCAATGCCGTGTTCGCTTTGGCCTTTGCAGTGAGCGTGATGTATCTCGTCCAGGAGTCGCGGCTGAAGAGCAAGAGGACGAAGGCGTTGAACCAGCCGCTGCCGCCGCTGGAGCGTCTCGACCGGCTGAATTACATCTTCCTGGTTTGGGGATTCCCGCTCATGACGCTGGGAATTCTCACCGGAAGTCTCTGGGCCGGCGTGCACTGGGGGGATTATTGGTCGTGGGAGCCGCGCCAGATTTCCTCCGCGATCACCTGGCTCGTCTACGGCTCTCTGCTGCAAGGACGGGTCGCGGCGGGCTGGCGCGGACGGAGGGCCGCGTTCCTGACCATTTTGGGATTTGTCGTCTGGTTCGGCTACTTTCTCTGGGGCGATGCGCTCTTCCCCAGCAGACACGCCGGCCGCTTCGAGTAAGCGTGAATAGAGACATCGTCATCGTCGGACTCAATCACCGCACCGCTCCGGTGGAGCTGCGCGAGCGCGTCGCTTTCGACGGCGCGCTCCTGGGCGAGACACTCCAATGCCTTCGCGCGCTCGGCTCCGTCGGCGAAGGCGCGGTGCTCTCCACCTGCAACCGAGTGGAAGTGGTTGCCGCCACATCGGACAGAGACAAGGCATTTGCCGAGGTGAAGAGATTTTTATTGGAGCGGGAAGCCGCGGCGGGCGAAAGCAACCTGGAAGCTCGTCTTTACGCCTATGCCGGAGGCGAGGCCGTGCGCCATCTGTTTCGCGTCGCCGCAAGCCTCGATTCCATGGTCGTGGGCGAGCCGCAGATTCTCGGCCAGCTCAAAGATTATTATCTTGCCGCCAGAGCGGCGGGGAGCGTCGGTCCGGTGTTGCACCGGCTCTTTCACCGCTCGTTTTCGGTGGCGAAGCGGGTGCGCACGGAGACCGGCATCGCCAGCCGCGTGGTCTCGGTCAGCTCGGTGGCGGTGGAGCTGGCGAAGAGGATTTTTGATCGCCTGGAAGATAAAACAGTCATGCTCGTCGGGGCGGGCAAGATGGGCCATTCGGTCTGCCGGCATCTCCAGCGAAACGGCGTCAGTAGCTTGATGGTGACCAACCGGACCTTCGAGCGCGCCGTCGAGGTCGCCGCCGAGTTTCGCGGCAACCCGATCCGCTTCGAGGAGTTCTCCCGCTATTTGAAGCTCGCCGATCTCGTGATCGGCTGCGCCGGCGCGCCGGACTACTTGCTTCAACCGCAGACCGTGGAAGCGACGCTGAAAGAGAGAAAACAAAAGGCGATGTTCTTTCTCGATCTCGGCGATCGCCGCAACTTCGACCCGCTTATCAACCAGGTCGCCAACGTTTATCTCTACGACATCGACGACCTGCAAAGCGTCGCGAGCGAGAATCTGAACGGGCGGACCGGAGAGGTGCTGAAGGCGGACGAGATCGTGGACGAAGAGGTGGAGGGTTTTTTGCGCTGGCTCGATTCCCTGGATCAGGTGCCGACGATCGTCGCGTTGCGCCAGCGGCTGGAGGAGATCCGGCAGAATGAATTGGAGAAATCTCTGCGCACGAGCCTGAAGGGTCTTTCGGAAAAGGAGCGGCGGGCGATAGAGGATATGACTTCGGCGATGATCGGCAAGATCCTACACGCGCCGATCTCGCGGCTGAAGAATCCCGACGAGGGAGATGAAGCTCTTTACATCGAGGCGTTGAAGAAATTGTTCGGCCTTGAAGATAAGTAGCCATCGTACAACCGCTGAAGGCTTTTTTCATGAACGTTATTCGCATCGGTACTCGCGGCAGCGCTTTGGCGTTGGCCCAGACGGAGTGGGTGAAGCGGAAGCTTGAGGAACGTTATCCGGAGCTTGGAATTGAAGTCGTCACGATCAAGACTAGCGGCGATCGTTTTCTAACCGCGCCGATCGTGGCGATTCCCGGCAAAGGAATTTTCGTCAAGGAGATCGAGGAGGCGCTGCTAAAAAAGGCAATCGATCTGGCAGTGCACTCGATGAAGGACCTGCCGACGGAGATGACGCCCGGTCTCGCCATCGCGGCGATTCCGGAGCGGGAAGATGCGCGTGACGTTTTGGTCAGTTCGGCGCGCCGGCCGCTGAAAGATCTGCCCGCCGGGGCGAAGCTGGGCACGGGCAGCTTGAGACGCCGCGCGCAAATTCTCCACTGCCGGCCGGACCTGTCGGTTGAGCCGATCCGCGGCAACGTGGACACGCGGCTGAGAAAGATGGACGCGGGCGAGGTCGATGGGCTGGTGATGGCGGCTGCTGGGCTGAAACGATTAGGTTTGGAGAAGCGCGTCACGGAGTATCTGGATGAAGGAATTTGCCTTGGCGCCGTCGCTCAAGGCGCGCTGGGGTTGGAGATACGTGGCGGTGACCGTCGTGCAACCTCTTTCCTGGAGTTTTTGCGCCACGCGCCGACGATGTTGGAAGTCGCTGCGGAAAGGGCGTTTCTTATGCGATTAGGCGGTGGCTGCCAGCTTCCGGTCGGCGCGCGAGCTTGGGCCAAGTATGACAAGATGAGACTGAAAGGAGTCATAGCCGATCCCGACGGCCGGAAGCTATTTAAAGACGAGACAGAAGGTCCCGCGGAGCAGGCGGAGCATTTAGGAAGAACTCTCGCCGAGCGGTTATTGACGATGGGCGCGGACAAGATACTGACGGTTGAGAGCAGAGATTCGGTTCATGGCGCAGGTTAACGCGGGCACGAGTCTGCCTGACGAGAGTAGACCGCTCTCCGGACGGCGCATCGTTGTCACCCGCGCCCGCTCGCAGGCGAGCTCCTTTGTCGAAGCGCTGAAACGCCTCGGCGCGGAAGCAATCGAGTTCCCCACGATCGAGATCGTTCCGCCGGCAAGTTATGAAGCTCTCGATCGGGCGATTCAAAACCTCCAACAGTACGACTGGATTATTTTTACCAGCGTCAACGGGGTGAGCTGCTTTTCGGATCGTCTTGCCCATCTCAAGATACATGCGAGCGGTCTCGGAAAAATTCGCGCCGCGGCCATCGGGCCGGAGACTGCAAAAGCTCTAGAATCGTTGGGTGTCAGGCCGCGCGTTGTGCCGGAGGAGTTTCGCGCGGAGGCGATCCTTGAAATGCTCCGGCCTGAGGAGATGCGGGGACGAAAGGTGCTGATCCCGCGGGCGGCGGAGGCGCGCGATGTGCTGATCCAAACGTTACGACAATGGGGCGCCCAAGTCGATGTGGTGGAGGCCTACCGCACCATCGTTCCGAAAAATGCTTCAAACTGGATGCGCGCGCTGCTGCTCGGCGGGAAAGCCGACATGGTTACGTTCACGAGTTCCAGCACGGTGAAAAATTTCGTTGCGCTCTTGGGTGCGGACGACGTCAAGGGGCTTTTAAGCGCTACCGCAATTGCGTGCATTGGCCCGATCACGCAAGCTACGGCCGAAGAGCTAGGAGTTCGAGTGGATGCTATTGCGGCGGAGTACACGATTCCCGGACTTACGCGGGCGATTGTAGAATACTTCGCCAATGCAAAGGGCAAGGGCGGGAGGGATAAAGTCTAATAATTCCAGGAGGTTCCATGGAGTTTCCAAGCTATCGCCCGAGGCGGCTGAGAAAGAACGAGCGCCTGCGCGCGCTCGTCCGTGAAACCGCGCTCAGCGCCGATCATCTCATTTATCCTTTATTCATCGGACCCGGCAAGGACGGCGCGCAGCCGGTGCCTTCCATGCCGGGGGTGGCTCAGCTCTCGGTCGCTCACGCGGTGAAAGAGTGCGAAGAGGTGAATTCTCTCGGGATTCCGGCCGTGATTCTCTTCGGAATTCCCGAGCGCAAGGACAGCGTGGGATCCGAGGCCTACTTCGACGGCGGTGTGGTGCAGAAGGCCGTTCGCGCCATCAAAGACAGAATCCCGGAACTACTGGTAATCACCGATGTTTGCCTGTGCGAGTATACCGACCACGGCCACTGCGGCGTGATCAAGGACGGCGACGTGGATAACGACGCCACACTCGAGTTGCTCGTCAAGGAAGCGCTCTCTCACGCCAAGGCCGGCGCGGATATCGTGGCCCCGTCCGACATGATGGACGGACGAGTGGGGGCGATCCGCAAGGCCTTGGACCAGGGTGGCTTCGAGCAGATCGCCATCATGGCCTACGCGGCGAAATACGCGTCCGGATTCTACGCGCCGTTTCGCGACGCCGCCGAATCCACGCCTCAGTTCGGCGATCGCCGCTCTTATCAGATGGACCCGGGAAACGCCGACGAAGCGCTGCGGGAAGTCGAGCTGGACATTCGCGAAGGCGCCGACATCGTCATGGTCAAGCCGGCCATGACTTATCTCGACATCGTCTATCGGGTGAAGCAGAAGTTCGGTTATCCCGTGGCCGCCTACAATGTCAGCGGCGAATATTCCATGATCAAAGCCGCGGCGAAAAACGGCTGGATCGACGAGCGTAGGATCGTGCTGGAGCTCCTGCTCTCGATCAAGCGCGCCGGCGCCGACATGATTCTTACCTATTTTGCCAAGGATGTTGCCCGGGAGTTTCACGGGAAATGATCGACCGCATACGCTTTTAATCACGATTGGTGTAGAGCCAGCGCGCGCCGAAACGGCCCAAGAGTCGGATATTTTCTTGCGGCAATGAATGGACGACGCTGCGCTCCTGCGGAAAGCGGGTCACTAGAAATAACTTTTGCTCGCCTCGCCATAGTCTCACAAACGCTTCGCTATCCAGAAAAATCTCCCGCGCCTCGGGATAGCGCGAGCCGAACTCCAGGCTGCCCCGCTTTCCGTTGACGATATAGATTCGTTTGCCTGTATAAAAAACCAGGCCGCCGCTGTATTCGAGCGGATCCTCGTGAAGGATCAGGTCCTGCGGTCGGGCTTGGGCTAGGATCGCGTCGGCGATCGGCTTGGTGGAATGGTAAGGCTCCAAAAGCAACACGACGCGAAACAGCAGGAGAAAAATTCCCGCG
Organism: Candidatus Binatia bacterium; assembly: GCA_036504975.1. NCBI lineage: Bacteria > Candidatus Binatota > Binatia (SeqCode) > Binatia bacterium. The sequence continues at coordinate 47,687 of DASXUF010000009.1, forward strand.
GAGGTCAGTAGAAAGGAAAACAACCCCACCCAAACTTTATTGCAGGCGAGGAGCAGCACGGCGGCCGATATTCCGAAAAGGAGCATCAACCCTACGGCTATGATCAGCGTGGCGAAAGGTTGGATGGCGATGGGAAAGTCGAGACCCTGGGTCTGAATTGCACGATAGTAGCCCATGAACTCCAACAGCGCGTGAGAGAATCCGGGCATGATTGGCAAACCTTGCCAATAGAGCAACGTCATTCCGAAAAGAGCGCCAGGCAGAATTGCAAGCGCCAAGTATCGCGCCACGGGACTCATAGGTCCAGGCGATCGCAGCCGCTCACCCCACCAGCCGCCGGTCATAAGGCTCAACGCGGGGAGCGCGGGAAGAGAGTAGTGCTCGAGCTTCGATGAAGAAAGCGAGAAGAATAGCAGGATGACAGTGGCCCAGATAACCGGCAGGACCTTTAGGTCGCCGTTCGAAGAGAGCGAATGCCTTGTTTTAACTATGGTCTGTCGAAGAACAGCCGGGAGAAGCGCGCTCCAGGGCAGAAACCAGACGAGGACCAGAACGAGAAACATTGGCGTCGTCACGGATACGTCGTCTTCAATCAGCGTCCCGCCTTTGAGATAACGCAGGAGCTGGTTGTCCAGAAGATAGTATTGAACGAAGCCGGGATTATTCCGTGCCGCGAGGAAATGCCACGGCGTTACCAAGAGGAAAAAGAGCAGAGCGCCGGCGAGCGCGTACCGAGTGGCGAGCAAGCGGTCGAAGATAGCTTTGCCGGTTTTGCGCTTCAAGATGGAAAAAGCTCCGAGAACCATGACCGGCAGCAGAAGAGCGATCAAGCCTTTGGTCAAGACGCCAAGAGATAGAGCCAGATAGAATAGGAGTGGTCCCCTGATTTCACACGAGCCAGCGAGCTTAGCAGAACCCGATTCCGAAGCTCCGCCTCGTTCCGCGCATACCGCTGCTGTTATGGCGAGACAGGTCGAGAATATAAGGAGGGGGTCGGTCAGGGTCACGTGAGCGTAGAGAAAAATGCCTAAACTCGAGGTAAAGACCAGCGCGGAAAATAATCCGCCGGCTCGGCCGTAGAGCCATCTCCCCAGGACCCAGACGAGCAGAGCAGTGGCGAAAGCGGGAAGGGCGCTCCACAGACGGACCCCCCATTCCGCGGGGCCGAAAATCTTGAAAGTCAGCGCCGACAGCCAGAACAGAAGCGGGGGCTTATTCAGGTAGCGGACGCCGTTGAATCGGGCGGTAACCCAGTCGCCGCTTTCGGCCATCTCGCGCGCGATGCTTCCATACATGCCCTCGTCGGGATCGATGAAGCTGACCGAGCCGATGCTCCAGAAGCTGAACCACGCGCAAACGGCAGCCGCGACGGCGAGCCGTTTCCACTCGTCATTTACCATGAAAGTTCGGCGGAGGTCATGCCGCGGCCAAAACGCGCCCGCCTAGCCCGAGAACGACGCTGACTTCACAAATCGCCCACTTTTCTTTTCAACGTGTCTTCGCATTCCTTTTCCCGTCCCGGCGTTTGCACCTGTGCCCCGGATAGGCGGAACAGCAGCACACGGCTGCCTCTGGCCAAGCGGATCACGTACGTGCTGGAATCGCCATCATAATATATGGATGCCCCGGCCCCTGGATCTGTCGAACGGACCACCCGATTGGCCCATTTTTCGAGATCTTCTACAGCCGCTTCGGCTTGCTTGTCCGTGATCATATCATGTCATGCAACTCAAAGAATTCAGTTATATTCCTATTCCAATCACCCGTCGGTAAAACACCGACACGATAACCTCAAAAAGTCGTTCCTCCAATGACTCAAATACTTCCGAGAAAAGGCAAAAGGGATGTTTAATACTCCCGTCAACCAATTTTTGTCAGTCGAAAGCAAGGCAGGGACAAGTTTTTACTCGAAATTGGCGCGCAATCTCGTTTGTACAAAATGGCATAGCGGTTGCTCAAAGACCAGTTATCAATCAATCAAGCGTTCCTACTCATTGAGGCCCTGAATTGACGGCATCCCGGGTCTTGGAAAGAAGCGGCCAACGAAAAGGGTGTTCTTTCTTTCCTTATAGGACACCGCTTCAATCCTGGTCAAGTTGGGTGCCGTCGGAGGAGACAAAGATGATTTGGTTAAACACGCTGCGCAAACGAACTTTCGCCCTCTGTTTTTTGTTCATGGCGGCGATCCTTGCGCATACAGAATTGCACGCCGGTCAACTCACTTTGAGTTGGACGGATAACTCCACAGACGAGGATGGATTTAAAATCGAGCGGGGAACTTCCACGTCGGGACCGTTTGCACAGATCGGCATGACAGGTATGAATATCAGTTCGTACACGGACGCGGGCCTGGCGGACGCTACTAATTTTTGTTATCGCGTCCGGGCCTACAATTCGGGCGGCGATTCCTCGTATACCAACGTAGCATGCGGCACCAGCTCGGCTACACTCACGGTCAGCAAGACCGGCACCGGCACGGTGACAAGTTCTCCCGCCGGGATCAACTGCGGCTCGACTTGCTCGGGCAGCTACGCCAGCGGAACTTCCGTCACGCTGACGGCCACGGCGGGCGCGAATTATTCTTTTACCGGCTGGAGCGGGGCTTGCACGGGGACGGGCAGTTGCGTCGTTGCGATGGACTCAGCGAAATCGGTTACGGCGACGTTTACAGCGCAGAGTTTCGCGCTGACACTGGTGAAGGCGGGCGCAGGCAGCGGCACCGTCACCAGCTCTCCTTCAGGGATCAACTGCGGTTCTATATGCTCGGCGAATTACAACAGCGGGACCTCCGTGACCCTGACGGCCACGGCGGCATCCGGCTCTACTTTCGCGGGCTGGAGCGGCGCCTGTACCGGGACCGGCAGCTGCGTTGTTAGTATGAGCTCGGCAAAGTCGGTCACGGCCACCTTCAATATACAGACATTCGCCCTCACGGCGACCAAGTCAGGCGCAGGCAGCGGTACGGTCACCAGCTCTCCTTCGGGGATCAACTGCGGCTCTACATGCTCGGCGAACTACAACAGAGGGACGTCGGTGACGCTTACGGCAACTGCGGCATCCGGCTCTACTTTCGCGGGCTGGAGCGGCGCATGCACGGGCACGGGTAGTTGCGTCGTCGCGATGGACTCAGCGAAATCGGTCACGGCGACGTTCAGCGTACCTCCGCCTTCACCGCCCTCGACTCTTTCGGTTCTGTAGCGGCGGGCAAGCTTCGCATCTCGAAGCGTTTCAAAAGGGAGCGTCCCATTTGGGGCGCGCTCTTTTTTTATGCCGATATATCCGCCCGAGCACAAAGCGGACATCTGAGCGTGCCTCGGCTGGAATGATCGAACTTATTAATCCAATCCCGAAACCTCCTCTTTCTTCATCGAGTCTCTTAATTTACAATGCAGACGCGACAATTTTTGATCCGACACGGGAACTTTTTTGTTCCTGCGCTGTCTAAACGTTTGGGAGGTAAAGGCGTGGCGATGGCGTCGGTCGAGGACCCGGACGGGGAGTTGGTCCGAAAGGTCAGGATGGACATAGATCCTCATTCAATCAATTGGTTCTGAAGTACCGGTGCCGGGTGCTGGGGATCGCCGCCCGGATGCTCGGCGATCGGGCCGAAGCCGAAGATCTGGCCCAAGACGTTTTCGTCAAGGTTTAACACGCGCTCGGGAATTTCCACGGTGAGGCGCTTTTTTCCACCTGGCTTTATCGCATTACGGCCAACAGTTGCCTGAACCATAAAAAGAAACAAGCGCGCGAGCGCCGGCTCACGGAAGTTGTCGATGACCTGGAGCCGCTTCGTTGCGATCCCTCCTCGAATCCGCACAGTCTTCTCGAACGCAAGCAGCTCAAGGCTTTGTTGGAAAAGGCCATCGGCGCTTTGCCTGAAGAGCAAAGGATGATTCTCATATTGCGCGATATGGAAGGTCTTTCCTATGAGGAGATCGCCGAATGTTTGGCCCTGGAGCTCGGGACCGTCCGGTCCAGGCTGCACCGGGCTCGTTTATACGTTCAATCCAAGATCAAAGCCTATTCATTGCCGGATGAGAAAAGGAGCATGGCCTCATGAATTGCCCGGAGGTCCAGGAATTATTTTCGGATTATTTGGACGCCCGATTGGCGCCGTCGCACGCCTCCCTGCTGAAGGAACACCTTGGCTTCTGCTCGGCATGCCGCCAGGAATTGGAGGCTCTCCGCAGCACGGTCACGTTGATCTGTTCCCTGGGTGAGATAAAGACGGCGCCGGATTTTCTAATTCAGGTAAACAGAAAGATCGACAGCGGTTGGAAGCTGGGTCATCTCTGGCGGTGGGCCTTTGTGCCCGCCAAGATCAAGCTTCCAGTAGAGGCTGCGGCGCTGTTGATCGTCACAACTTTGGCATTTTATGTTTATCGTTCGTCTGAACTATCTCAAGAGAGCGCGATCCTCTTTAAAAAAAGTCCCAAGACGTCCGAAGAAGAAAAGCGGCGCATGGCCGAGTTGGATCCGAGCCGTCCGAATCAAAATCCCCGCTCGGTTCTTGCATATAAAGAGCTAAACCGCGAGGCAACGCGGCAATCATTATCAGAGGCGTTGTCGGAGAAAGAAACCCCGGCGCCGCCTTCCGTGGCGCAGGCGCCGAGAGAGAAGCGCCGCCGCCGGCTCCGCTTTTCGCCGCGCCCGCGAGCAAAGATCGGATCGCCAAGGCGCCGGAGCAGATTGTGGAGGTGAAGTCGGAGGACGTCGGGCTTTTTCAGCGCCGGATCAGAGATATGCTTGCGAATGTCACTGGAAGAGTGGTTAGCGAGCAGGCCTCCGAAGATGGTTTGTTGCTGGCGGTGGAAGTGCCCCAGTCGCGGGAGGAGGAGTTCCGCAGCGCATTGAAGAAAGAACCCGGAGCGGGATTATCGGGGACGGCTGGCGCGAAGCGACAATCCACCAAGGTGAAGGAAGAGCAGGGAGCGAGAAGCCCAGTGACCGCTGCGCAGAGAACTATGAGCCGTGAAGAAAAATCAGCCGCCGCGAAGCAGGAGCTCACCGTCGCGATTCAGATTCGCGTCTGGGCTAAAAAGTAAGCGCAGTGAATGGCGGATTCGCTTGCCTTATCCGAGAAGATTGTCGATTCCGAACGCGGGCGAGCCGCGAACGGCAAAATATAACGCCAGGAGCAGCATCAGCAGATTGTTTTGCCAACCAGTCTCATGGGAGTGAAACGCCTGCCGGGCCAAACGTTGGAACGTGTTCTTCCGTGAAGCGTCGGCCAGCGCGCGATTCACGTCTTCGATCATCGACGGCAGCACGCTGAGCCAGTGGCGTTGAATTGCGAAAGTCGGGATTAAGAAGAGAGCGATCATCAGCGCGGCCAGGCGCGTTGCCACTCCCAGTGCCAGACCCAATCCGCCGCCGACCATCAGAAATACTGCGATAAAGCCGAATACTTTAAAGCCGCAGGGGAAAACGATCTCGGCGTTTCGCATCGCGTTAGGCCATCTGTGTATATTGCTGATGCCGCTATAGAGAAAACGAAGACCGAGGGCGACACGAAGGATGGTTTCGACTAGAATGAGCGCGGTTCCCTGGTCCAGAATTTCTCCTTTGTGAGAGCCCGGAAGCTCATGCCGTTCCGGCAGGGCGGTTACTTTTTCTTGTACAATCCGTCGATATAGCCGCTCTGATCGATCTCCTTGATAAACGTCATGTCCAGGAACTGTTCTGGCTTGGCGCTCTTTGCTCTCGGGTCTCTTTCGCCTATGTCTTCCAGGACGAATTTGAGTCCTTCGATCGTCGGGAATTGTTTTTTGGGAAATAAGGCTTCGGTCAGGACGTTCTCCCGGGTTTTTTCCAATATCTCACGCTCCATTCCGCCCCCCATGTACTTTCCCAGGACTTTGATGGTGGTTTCCTTGTCCGTCCACATCCGATGCACCGCTTCCACATGCCCTTTGACGTATCTGCGAACGATATCTTGATGTTCTTTGATATACTTTCTCGTCGTTGCGGGCGCGGTATGCTGGAACGAGAGACCCAGCTTCGCCACGTCGGCAATGACGGCCATGCCCTTTTTTTCGGCCTGAAAGCTGGAAGGCGGATTGATCACGGAAGCGGTCACCCGGCCGGTCAAAGCTGCGCCCAGGCGGTCCGGTCCGCTGCCCACTTGCACGATCGTCACATCTTTTCCCGGCGTCAAGCCAATTTTTTTAAGCGCGAATCTGGCGATCGTGTCCGTCGCCGAGCCGAAACGACTGATTGCGACAGTCCCGCCTTTGAGCTGCTCCGCCGAAGTGACGCCCGGCTTTCCCATCAGCACGTAATTCAACGAAGTCATGCCTCCGGCGACGAAGACCGCGTCCGAACCGGCCAGTCCGCTGCTGACGAGGCCGGGACCGGAAACCTGTGTGATCGGAACATCGCCCGAGACCAGCGCCAGGATCGCCGTGCTTCCGCCGGTGAAGAAAATGGTCTGTACGTCGAGGCCGTTCCTCTCGAAAATTCCGCTTTCCTTCCCGACCCAAAGCGGCAGTTGGTCGCCGCTGATCGCGCTGTAGCCGACGTGGACTCGGGACAGTTGTGCGGAAACCGGAACGGCAACCGCAACAAGAACGGCGAGACAAATAGAAACGATTGCGAATTTTTGCAGACTCATCGGAGATTCTCCTTTGTTGGAAGGATGCTACTTAGGCGTGGCTGGGTTGTCAATGTCCGCTACCACTGGATCATATTCACTAAACCCAGACTGATCCACGGCACGTAAGTCACTAACAGCGTGACCAATGCGAGCACCAGCGTGAAGGGCCAGCCGGCTTTGAAGACTTCCCAGAAGGGGATGCGCGCGATGGCGGCGGTGGTGAAAAGCACGGTCGCGACGGGAGGAGTTTGCTGGCCGACGCCCAGGTTGATCGTGACGATGATGCCGAAATGAATCGGATCGACGCCGATTTGACGGATGAGCGGCATCACGATCGGGACGACGAGAATGATCGCGGCGGCGGAGTGGAGGAACATGCCGGCGACGAAGAAGAAGATATTGAGGAAAAAGAGGATCAAATACTTGTTCGAGGTGGTCTCGAGAATCATGCGGGCGAACTTTTGGGGAATCTGCTCGCTCGTCAAATACCAGCCGAGAACCGCCGACGACGCCACGATGAGCATGACGACGGCGGTCTGTCCGGCGGAGTCCTTGAGGACGCGAACGGTTTCTTTCGTCGGGAGCTCTCGGTAAATGAAGACGCCGATGATGAACGCCGCCAGCACCGCTAGGGCCGCGACCTCCGTCGCGGTCGCGATACCGAGGAAGATGCCGCCCCAGATGACGATCGGGATCATGAGCGCCCAGAAAGCTTCCAAAGTCGATTTGCCGACCTTGTGCAGAGAGAACCTCGACTCCACGGGCAGGTTGTACTTGCGGGCATAATAGTAACTCACAGCCATCATGGCGGCACAGGCGATAAAACCCGGCAGGAATCCGGCAAAGAAAAGCTTCGCCACCGAAGTTTCCGCCATCCAGGCGTAAATGATCATCGGGATAGACGGCGGAATCAAAATCGCCGCCGAGGCCGCGTTGGACACGATCGCGGCGCTGAGCGCGCGCGGATAGCCGCGCTTCTCCATCGCGGGAATGACGACGTTGCCGATCGCCGCCGCGTCGGCCACCGAGGAGCCGGAGATCTCGCTTTGAATCATGGTCGCGACGATCGTGACCATCGCCAGGCCGCCGCGGATGAAGCCGACGAAGCTGTTAGCCATGTTGACCAGGCGGAGAGAAATTCCCGAAGTTTCCATCAGGCCGCCCGCCAGTATGAAGAGAGGAATCGCGAGCAGGGGAAAACTGGAGGCGCCGGAAAAAAGGTTGAGCGGGACGATGCCGAGAGGCGCCGTCCCTTTCAGCAGGACGAGAACGATCGCGGAGAGAGAAAGGGCGAAGCCGATCGGAACGTTGATGACCGTGAGGGCGATCACTATTCCGAGGATGAGCCACTCCACGCCGCTTCATCTCCTCTCTCGCGCTCTTTAACGAAGGCGATCTCCACGAGACGAATCGCGCTGATAACAAGCATGAGGCCGCCGGTGATCGGCAGCACGCTGTAGATCCAGGCCATCTTGATCCAGGGAAGAGAGATGGCGCTGTCGTTCCCCATCTTTTCGACGAGCTGCCAGCCGTAATAAAAGAGCACGACCTGGAAGCCCAGGACGAATAATTCGCCGATGAAGTCGACGATCCTTCGGGTCTCCGGCCGTAATTTCTCGATCACGACCTCGAAGCCTATGTGGCGCCTGCGATACGACGCCACTACGGCGCCATAAAAGGTGAGCCATACTAGAAGGTATGAAGCGAACTCGTCGTACCAGACCAGGGATGATTTAAGCGCGTAGCGGAAAAAGACTCCGAAGCAAACCAGCGCCACCATGAGAGCCAGCAGCAGAACGGTCCACCACTCCACCCAGGCGATGAAACGACGAAAAAATCTTTCCACGATTAGCGTAGCGATTGTATGAGCTTCACCAACTCCGCTCCGCCCGAGACTTCTTTGCCGAACTCCTCATACACCGACGCCGATGCCTTGATGAAGGCGTCTTTATCGACTTCGTTGGCCTTCATCGGCGGCGCAACCTTTCCCATCAGTTCTTTGTCGAGGCGCTCGCCCTCGGAACGGGCGAAATCTCCCATTTCCCAGGCGATCTTCGACAGCGTCCCCTGAACGTCCGGCGGCAGCCTTTTCCACACGTCTTCGCCGACCACCAGATAGGCAGGCGTATAAACGTGCCCCGACAGGGAAAGGAATTTCTGTACTTCGTGAAACTTGGCCGATGCGATCTGCGGAAAAGGATTTTCCTGGCCGTCCATCACGCCGGACTGCAGCGCCGAGTAAACCTCGGCCAGCGGCATGGGGGAGGGGTTGCCGCCGTAGGCTTTGAACATTTTGACCCGCCACACGCCTCCGGGCACTCTCAATTTGATGCCCTTCAAATCGTCGGGCTTGACGATGGGGCGGACGTTGTTGGTGATGTGGCGAAAGCCGTTCTCCCATACACCGAGGATGCGCATTCCTTTTGCCGGCAGGCCGCCAAAGAGTTGGGTCTGAATTTGTTTGTTGTCCGCGGCCTTTTTCATGTGGGCGCGGCTGACGATGAGATAGGGCATCTCGAACACGCCGAATTTGTCGTCGGCCGTGCTCATCACCGTGGACGGCGCGAACATCTCCGGCGCGCCGACTTTGATGCCGCGCATCATCTGCTCGTCGCTGCCGAGCTGGCTCGAATGGAAGACTTTGATATCCACCTTGCCCGCGAGCGCGGCGTTCGCTCTCTTGGCGAATTCGTCGGTCGTGATCGCGAAGAGCGAGCCGGGAAATCCGACGTGGCCCAGACGGATCGTGACCGGCTGCGCGGAGACCGCAAGCGGGAAAAGTCCCAGAGCCAGCAGAGAGATTCCAGCAATAAAATTTTTCATTTTATCCTCCTATCGGCGGACACGACGGTCCTACCGCTGTAAGGCGCAAGCCTTTCTGATAATCCGCTCCGCGCGAGAAACATTGAAGACGCCGCACGTGCAGAAGCGGGCCATATAGCGCGCGGCCTCCGCGGGTGTTCGACGGTTTTCCTTGACCCAATCGACCATCTTTCTCACGAAATCGGCCGAGAGCATTCCATGGCCGCACATGGTTGAAAGCTCCAGCGTCTTGGCGTCGGGCAATTTATCCACCCTACCGCGAAAGCCGAGCGAGTATTCCACACTATGGCGAACGATTCCAGCGTCCCGGCAACAACGCTCGGCCTCGGCCATCGGCGCGCTGATGTTGACCGAAATTCCTAAGTCCGCCGCTTTCAGCTCCTCGACGAACGCTTCCATCGCCGCGTAGTTGTCGAAGACGGCGGCGACCGTGGTATGGCCCTCGATACCGGCGATCACCTGTTCGGGATCGGGTTGGTGGCCTCTGCGCCAATGGGCCGTGGGGTTCATGTCCTGGCGCGGGCGCAAGGCTCCTCCCTTAGTGGCGTCCCCGATATTGACCGGCTTGTGCTTCAGCGCGAGATGCAGGAAGCCCCGGTACTTCTCCACCAGATCGTCGTCGTTGATGCCCCGGCTGGCCATCGCGAACACGATATAATCGTCACGCACCGGCGCCGGGTTCGGCGCGGGCTCAAGGGCGTAATGCTCGCTGTAGCGGTGCAGCGTATTCGTCACGCTTCATTCCTCACGGTCACGCGCCCCAGTCCGAGATTGGTCTTTCCCCGATAGGCCGCATAACCTTCGCGTTCGAGCATCCCGCGCAACGAATCGTTTCCTTCCGTGTCGCAGCGGGTGGAGACGCCGACGCTGATGACCGTGTCCACTTCGCGCCCGAGGTCTTTGATCCTCCGGAGAACCGCCGGCACCTGCTCCAGCTTGGTTTTGATCTCGACGATCGCGGAGAGGATCTTTTCGCCGAGGATATCTCCCCGGAGGAGTCCGCGCGATGGGTCGCGCATCAGCGAGGTGACCGGATTGTTTGTCTCGAACTCCACGCCAAGCTCCGCCAGCGCGGCGGTGACCCGCTCGATATCGCGGAAGCGGGTGCCGACTCCGGGGCGGCCGAACTCGACGACGAATCCGGCTTCGCCTTCGTTCACGCGGGCGGTGACGTCGTTGGTTTTGACCTCGGCGGTGCCGCGGCCGTGAATGCCGGTGGATTCGTGCGGAACTTGTGGATCGGAAAAAGCGCGCCGGACGATTCTCGGCCAAGCCAGATCTTGCGGAACGATGGCGTCGGTCGGACAGATGTCCGGCTCCGGATCGAAGCGGAAGCGAAAGAGCCTGGCCGTTTTGCGGATGGCTCGCACCATCACCGGGTTCAGATGCTCTTTCGACATGCCCCGGTAGCAGGCGAAGCATTCTACGCACTCGTCTTGATCGACGACGGCGCGGCCGACCTCCGGATCGATATGGATCGCGCCCATGGGGCACACGGCCACGCAGTTGCCGCAGGCGACGCACTTGTCGGGATCTATTTTCATTCGTCAACGATCGCGGAAAAGAACTATAAGGCCATTGTCGCCGTAGACCCATTCAGGCTTATCCTCTGCGCGGTCTTTGTCAAGCTCGCCGATCTTTGAAAAGATTTCAATAAAGATCGCTCGCTTTTTTGGTCTCGTCGCGCGGCCGCCAGCGGAGCAGGTGGGCCTCGGCGCGATTGATGACTTCGTTGCACACGACGACGACCAGCGCCAGGATCAAAATTCCTCCCAGGGCGCCGGTCGTGGAGAAGAGCGACGTATTATAATTGATGAGATATCCGAGCCCCTTGCTGGAGGCGATGAATTCTCCCACGACCGCGCCGACGATGGCGTAAGGCAGGCTGATCTTGAGCCCGGTGGCGATCCACGGGACCGTCGCCGGTATGGTTACTTTGAAAAGGATTTGTTTTTCGCTCGCGCCCATGATGCGGAGAATATTCTTCAGCTCGATGTCCACTCCTTTGACTCCCGCATAGGTGCTGAAGAAGGTGAGAAAGAAGACTACCATCACCACGAGGATCACTTTGGAGGTGGGGCCGATGCCGAACCAGATGATGAACAGCGGCGCGAGCGCGATCCTCGGGATGCCGTTGAAGGCCACGATATAGGGGTCGAGGATCTGTGCCGTGACTTCTCTTTTCGCCAGCAGGAAGCCGAGGCCGATGCCGGCCACCGCGCCGATGAAGAAGCCGGTGAAAGTCTCGTACAGTGTGATCGCGAGATGGCCGAAGATCGAGCCGTCCGCGATGACTTCCCAGAGGTAGCCGAAGACACGCGACGGGCTCGACACCCAGAAAGGATCGATCAGCCGTCCCGAGCTCAACTCCCACAGCGTCAGCAGGAGCAGGCCGAACAGCAGGCGGTAAAGAAAGAGCCGTCCGCGTCCGATCATTTCGGCAGAAATTCGTTGCTCACGATGTCGGAGTAGGCCACCTTTTTTTTCAATAAGCCCGCCACATCGAGAACTTCCTGGGTCGCCTGTACGCTTTTCTCCGTCGTCCGGCCGTCCGGGCTGAGAGTCGACAGAACGGCTCTCACTCCATCCAGGTGGATCGCCGGCTCCGTCTTGGCGAAAGTCGGTTTGAGCGCGTCCGCTACCTGTTCCGGCGAGCTGCCGAGCGCCCACTTGTTGGCCTTCACCAAAGCCCGCACCATTCTGCGCACGAGGTCCGGATCTTTCTTTAACGTCTCCGGGCGGGCGACGAGATTCTCCATCAAAAATTCCGACATCGACGGATCTTCCCCCTTGGCGTTGTTGATGAACATGATCGCGTGGCCCCGGCTGATGGCGGTCTCGGGCACCGGAGGCGCGGTCAGCGCTACATCCACTTTGCGATTTTCTACGGCGGCGAGCCAAGTCGGGCCGGCGCCGATCGGAATAACCTGCACGTCTTGCTGCGGAACGAAGCCCGCCTTGCGGATCACAAAGTGGGCCAGATGCGCGGTCAGCGCGGCCGGGTTGGTTACGCCGACGATCAGTCCTTTGAGCGCCTTGAGCTTTTCAGTCAGCGGCGTCGTCTCCGTGATTCCCTTGGCCTTGGCGGCATCTTTGTTCATGGCCCAGTTGATAAACACCTTGTTGAGTCCGCTCATGACCATGACGAGAGGTTTGCCTTCCTGATGGGCTATGATCACCTGGTCTCCCGTCGTGAAGCTGAACTCCACGTCGCCGGCGATGAGCGCCCTGATGTCCGGTCCGCCTCCGCCCGTGGAGGTGACGTCGACGTCCAACCCCTCCTCTTTGAAAAAGCCCCTGGCCTCGGCCAGATAGACCGGCGTCATCGAGTGGGCCACGACCGGAATGGTCATTTTCACTTTTCTCGGCGCATCCGCCGCCTGGGCGACGTGAGCCAGCGCGATGGTAAAAATTATCGCAACGAGCCGCTTCATGATCGAATCTCCTTTCTAAGCTTGAGCCATATTGACTTCGGGCCTGAGCGCGCGCCAGAGCGTATCGTAGACCTCGCGGAATTCCGGGCTGGTGTGGATTTCGTACACGTCGCGCGGACGCGCTATCGGCACCGCCGCGATGTGCTTCACTCTTCCGGGTCGAGAAGTCATGACGACAACCCGGTCCGCCAGCGTGATCGCCTCGACCAGATCGTGGGTGATAAATAGGATGGTTTTCCGGGACGCGAACCAGAGCTTCAGGAGCTGCTCCTGAAGGACGATCCGGGTTTGCGCATCGAGCGGACCGAAAGGCTCGTCCATGAGAATCAGCTCCGGATCGTAAATCAACGTGCGGATGATGTTGGCGCGCTGGCGCATGCCGCCGGACAGTTCGTGCGGGTAATGCTCCTCGAAGCCGCCGAGCCCCACGCGCCCGATCAGCTCTTCGGCGCGGCGGCGTCGCGAGGTTTTCTCGATGCCGCGAATCTCCAACGCCAGCTCCACGTTTGCGATCAGCGTGCGCCACGGCAAGAGGTTGTCTTTCTGCGTGACGTAGCCGATCTCCGGATTGATGCCGTTCACCGCGCGGCCGCGAAAAAGAATTTGTCCGGCGCTCGGCGGCAGGAGCCCGACGACGAGGTTCAGCAGGGTGGACTTGCCGCAGCCGGATGGACCGACGACGGTGACGAACTCTCCTTCGTCGAGGCCGAGGTCGAGCGTGTCGAGCGCGAGAACGTTTTTCCCGCGCACGTTGAATTCTCTCCTGACGTTCTTGACCGAAAGCAGCGGCGCCATTTTGGTCAGGGTGTCACCTGCGCGATCGAAGCGCCGATTCCGTCGAGGGAGGTTTTGCCGTCGGCAGCCATATTGTCGCGTCGCGGCGTATCATTGTTGCTGATGTACGCGGTATTTCCCACAAAAACAACGGCGGTAGGGAATTCAAGCGGACCCTTGACTCCCGCTTTGCTTTGCCGAAGTCGGACCGCGCGAAGCGTTATTTGACTGCGTCGGCGCCGGCCTGCGCTATCGGGTCGTCGGCCCCGCCGGAGACGCCGATCGCGCCAATGATCTTGCCGTTCACCAGGATCGGGATGCCGCCCGCGGACGCGACCGCGCCCCGTAAGGCCATGGGGGAATGGTCGCCTTTGGCGACACGGTCCAGGAAATCCTTGCTCGAACGGCGGAAGATGGCGGCCGAGATCGCCTTGTCCTCGGCGATCTTGATCGACGCATATTGAGTACCGTCCATTCTGCGGAAATAGACGAGGTCGCCCGACGGTTCGACGACGGCGATCGCCATGTTCATGTTCCTTTTTCTTGCCTCTGCCTCGGCCGCGTCGGCGACCTTTTTCGCCTGTTCGAGCGTGATCGGCGTACCATAGGCAGTCGTCGGCGGCAGTGGTGGAGTCGGCGGCTGCTGGGTCCACGCCCCAGTGCCGATGACGAGCGCCACGCCCAATACGAGCGACGTGAATAGTGTCTTTTGCATGTCTGTTCCTCCTTTTATTATTTCACTATATCCACGAGATAAGGCTCGTTGCCGACTCCGCTGACCGTTGCGACCACGGCCTTCGCCGGGTCGGTCAACGCTAGCCCGGCCTCTATGATCCACATTGTGCCGCTGCGCGGCACGATGTTTTTATCCGCCGCTCTAATAATCGGCCCCCCGGTCGCGACGATATGTTTTCCGTCGGGAGTGAAGGCCACGCCGCGCGGCCGGGCCGCCTGACCGTCCGGCCTTTTTAACGGCACGCGCGCCGCTTCAGCGCCGGTCTGGCCGGCGAGCGTTTTGTCGACGTCGACCAGCGAAATATCGTTGGTGCGAAAATTTGCGACCGCGAGCCAGCGGCCGTCTGGACTCGCCGCCAAGCCGAAGGGGCGGCTCGGTTTCGCCGGGTCGTTGCTGCCGACCATCATCCGCCTCATCTCGGCCTTGGGGTCTTTTGCGATAGCCTTGGCCACGCTGATAAATGAGATGGTATGCCCTTCGGGGTCTTTCTCGCCGGCCGGACATCGTTCGCGGTTGGAGACGACGAGCGTCTCTCCCTTTGGCAGAAGCGCCATGCCCCAGGGACCTTCGCCGACCTCCACGCGGTGGACCACCGAGCGGGCGATCACATCCACGACGGCAACGCTTCTTCCCCCGCCCTCGGCGACAAAGAGAAATTTTTCATCCGGGCTGAGCGCGATGGCGTTGGGAT
This sequence comes from Candidatus Binatia bacterium, assembly GCA_036504975.1. Taxonomy (NCBI): domain Bacteria; phylum Candidatus Binatota; class Binatia (SeqCode); species Binatia bacterium. Next base: position 62,740 of record DASXUF010000009.1, read on the forward strand.
TGCTGAGGCACCCGGTTTTGGAATCGGGCGTTGTGCCGAGGTCGATGGTCCCTAAAACCGCCGCTTTGGGGTTTTTCATCGCCTGCTCGTGATCGAGAATCGCCACCGTATGCCCGCCGAATTCAGTGGCCGGGGTATTGCCGGAAACGCCGAGATCGCCTTCCGAATTAGCCACGAAAAGGCGCTTGCGATCGGCGCTGAGAGCGATTCCCACCGGTCCGAAACCTCCCGTGTCCACGGTGGCGGCGACCGCCCGTGAAGGAGTGGGCGCGGCCTTGGAGATATCGACGATCGTTACGGAGCCGCGATGACCGTGCTGGAAGAGCGGCTTCTCCGCCCGGTTGATCGCGTCCTGGTCCGCTGCTCCCGCGTGGTTCACGACGTAAGCCGTACGTCCGTCCGGCCCGGCGAGAACGGCGCTGGGAAGGCTGCCGACGGGGACTCGGGCCGAAACGGCGTTGGCGGTGCCGGAATTTTTCGCCTCCAACGCCTGCTGCAAATCGACGACGATGAGTTCTTTGTCACGCCGCCCGGCAACGACGGCGAAAGGTCCGGAACAGCCCGCGAGACTCGCGCAAACGATTAAAAGAATGATCTTAAAGACGATTGCGGTTAAAACATTTGATTTCATCGCGAGCCCTCCATAACCCGGCGGATTCTAGTTTAATCGTTCGCCAAATGGAAGAAAAAAGGCCCCCGGAATTCCGGGGGCCTTTTGAATCCGCACAGGCAAACCGACACATCAGCAGCCTGGGGCGGCGGCTGCACAATTGCCCGCGCCGTCGAACTGGAACGTTTGTCCGCTCAGCGGCACGATCACTCGCGCTCGGCCCTTGAGCTGACTGATGAAGCGCTCCACCCGGGTTCCCGCATTCACCACGCCGCCCGTTGTCGAGACCTGGTTGAAGTGCTCGGGAATTGCAGTCTTGGGCCTGATAAGCTCTTTGACCGCAAAAGCTGCTTCGTCCGGCCCCATCGTGAAAAGATCGCCGCCGTGGACGACGGCGAGATTCACTTTGTAGAACTTGGCCTGGATCTGCCAGTCGCCGATCAGCCCCGAGTCGCCGGTCCACAGGACCGAAAGGCCGTTGGTGAATCGGAGAATATACCCGGTTTCATGCCCGGCGTAGCCGGTCAGGCCTTCAGGAATGCCGGGATCGGCGACGGCAGTGCCCCCTTGCGGGTCTGCGCTGATAAGCTCGTCAACGTGGGTCCTGGAGGCGCCGGCCGCGTGGAAAGCAGGGATGGTGGTAATTTTAACGCCCGTAGTCTGACCGGAGGCTACGGCCGTGCGAGTTCCTCCCCGGATGACGCCCACGCAAGGAGACGTCCGAGGGACGGCAAACGTGTTATCCAGACCGGCAGCCGGGCAGTTGGCGGGCGCGGCCGTGCCGGCCAGAGCTGCCACGTTTTGCAGTTTCTTTGTGAAAAAATCCGGCAGCTCACCGCCGACGAGCACGGCCGAATTGAGTCGGGCCGCTATTTCGGAGGCGTTGCCTTCATTTGGGAATTCGAAATCTTTTGTCGGCGCGCCTGCACAAGTCGTATGGAAAACATCTCCGATATGATCCACATGAGGGTGATCGATCAGAAGGACGTCTACCCTGCCAGCGAGCCTGTCATCCGCAGATCCTCGGACGAATGCGCCCAAATCTTTGCCGACCGTCCGCCCGGGGGCAATGAGAACTTTAACTCCGGTCGGGTCTTCAAAAAGCAAAGCACGGTCGCCGACGCAGAACTCTCCAGCGGCGGCGCCCAACGGCGTAATCTTGACGTTCCCTCCCCAGGATGGCGCCGAAACCAACACGGCGACAGCCAAACCTAACAGACAGATCAGGCCTTTATGTTTCATGACTTACTCCTCCCTACTGTTTGAGTGTCATGTCTTAATCGTCGGCCTTCCCTGGCTGGTAATTAAGACTAATCTTCCGGTGCC
>DASXUF010000010.1 GCA_036504975.1 Candidatus Binatia bacterium
TCCTCGGCGGTTCCGTAGCGGCCCAGGGGAATTTCCCCGGCCATTTCTTTATTTATTTCTTCTACCGCCTTCTTCATGCGCTCGGCGCGCGCCTGGTTCAATTTTTTCGCGCGGTCGGTGTCGATCCTGCCGGGACAGACGTTGTTGACGAGGATGTTGTCCTTGGCCAATTCCCGCGAGAGCGACTTCGCCAGGCCGATGGCGCCGCTGCGCACGCCGTTCGAGAGCACGAGCCCGGCGATCGGTTCCTTGACCGCATACGATGAGATGTTGATCACGCGCCCGCCGCCGACCTTGCGCATGTGCGGCACCGCTTCGCGCGTGAGCCTCACGGCGCTCAAGAAGTTAAGGCGAAACGCGTTCTCCCAATCCTCGTCGGTAAATTTCATGAACTCGCCGGGCGGCGGTCCGCCGGCATTGGTCACGATGACGTCGAGGCGGCCGAACTTCTCCACCGTCTTGGCGACAAATTTTTGAATATCTTCCGCGCGCGTCATGTCGGCGACGAGCTCCAGCACATCGGCGCCGGTCCCGCGCCGGATCATCTCCGCCGTCTCGTTGAGCTGCGCCTCGCCGCGGGCGCAGATGCTCACTTTTGCTCCTTCGCGCGCGAAGCCCAAGGCCACCGCCCTTCCGATGCCCTGGCTCGCGCCCGCCACCAACGCCACCTTTCCCTTCAATCCTAGATCCATGGCCACTCCCAAAGGATGAATGATGAGGGATGAAGGATGAAATTTCCGATTTCAGCCTTCCGCCTTCATCCTTGTCATTTCTGGCTCCAATAAATATTGTTACGAAATTCAAGATTCAATCTCAGAATGTAAAGAGCCAGCATTCCATGCGCGCCGAGCTGGCGCAGTTTCCTCGGGTCGCCCGCCTTCAGCGCTTCCCTTTCCTCGGACGTGAGCTCGTACTGGCCGATGGCAGCCTCGAGATCGGCGGCGGCCTGTTTCAAGACTCCCCCGTTCATCTTGAGATCGAAAAGAAACCGATTGAGATGGTAACTGCTCATGGCGCCTCCGGCGCGATTTCAAATTTTAAATTTTGAATGTTGAGTTTTGAATTCCAATTCATAATTAAAAATTCATCATTCAACATTCTTCCAACTGACGAACCCCCATCCCGTCGCCACGTGGTCGGGCATGTAAAACGTCTCTGACGCCTTGGCGTCGCCGACGGCGCCTATCACGACCATCCAGTTGAGAAATTCCGAATCTCCCGCCTTGCTGATCTCCTCGACGGAATAATCCGCCAGCGCTCTGCCCCTGCCGTCGCGCAGGATCTCCAGCAGCTTGTGATCGAACTGCGTGTCGATCTCGCCGATTCTCGGCGAGCCGGGAAAATGGGAGAGCCCGCCGGTCGCGAGAATCGCCACGCGCTCTTTCCAACCGTCGGCGACTTGTCGAATCAGCTCGCCGATCTGGTAGCAACGTCGCGGCGTCGGTATGGGATCCACCCAGGTATTGACGTAGATCGGCAGGATCGGAATCTTGGGCTCGGGCAAGAGAAAGTAGAGCGGCACGGTCTGCGTGTGCTGCAGCTCGATATACTCGCCGAAGGAAAAATCGATGCCGCGGTCGATCCCCGCCTTCAAGATCGCCCGGCCGAGCTCTTTGTGATTGCGGTAGTGAAACTTGTGGCGCGTGAACTGCCCTTTGACTTCGTCGGCCAAGGTGACAAAAAAAGTCGGGATGTTATTGAAGACGAAATTCACGAACTGATCGTTGGCGACGACGATGAGAACGTCGGGCTCGGCCGCCTCGAGGTCGGCGCGGAGCGCCGCATAGGCCTTCTCGGCGTCGCGCCGGAGTTTTTGCTGCGCCTCTAGAGAAGGCTTGGACGATGCCGCTTGCGGGGCCATGCGATAGTGGAGCTGCATGAACTCGTCCCACTCCGGGCCCGGCTCCAGGAGAATATTCGGCGCGTGACTGGCGGCGACTGCGGCCACGAAAGGCATTCTATCGCCCTCTTTTAGCTTGAGAACCTATAACCCACCTGGGAAAAAAATCAACTTGGTTTTTTGGCGGCTAACCTTTTCTATAGGTCGCAGGGAAGTCGAAGGACGGCGGAATCTTAGGCGGGTCCTTGCCGTAAACAACGGCTATCTCCGCAAGGTCCGCGATTTCAACCCGATCCAATCCTCCGTTCACTCTTTTGCCGTTAACGAATATCTTCGGTTTTTGTTGCACCGGCGGCGCTCCCTTCGCCGTAGCTTTCCAAATATCGAAAAACTGATCCAGCGTGAAAATTCTTCGTTGCGGCGCCTCGACATGGATGATTCCGCTTGGATCGTGCGTATGCAGCCAGTATAGGCAGGTGCGACCCGCGATGCCCACCCCTTCAGGAACCGGATAGAGTTTTCCGTCTACGAATACATCCAGGTGAGCATGGATATGAAAAGCCGTTCCCTCCTCGCGATCGCAGGGGATCCCGGCGATGGGTTGGATCTGCTCGGCGCTATAAGCCGGGGAAATTCGAGTGGCAAGACAACCGATCACCATTCCGGCGGCGATGCTCGCGACGCCCATCTTGGCCAGCTCGCCACTTAATCTTTTGGCTGTCGATGAGTCCATGTTATTTCTCCACGCAGCATTGGCGTCAGAACGCTCACACTATACTTGCTTCCGTGCACGAGAGGCAAGACGGCGCGCCGGCTGACCGGAGATGAAGGTTGGATGTGGCCAGGGACGGAATCGAACCGCCGACACGAAGCCCAAAGCGCGAGAACAGTAAGTGATACAGAGTAGCCGACCTCTAGGAAAATCGTGGTGTTCTGGAAAGCGGGTTGTTACCGAGTGCTACGGTTTGCCGCCTGAAGTTGGAACATTTCTGGAACATTTTTTTCCCGAGGCCAGGGGGTGGGGGGAAGGCTTTCAAGCCCTTCGCGGGACATCGACGAAAGGTCTCTCCGTTCGGCACAAAACAAAAAGGAAACTATGCAATGCGTGACGCAAGTTATGCGTAGAACTCGGGAGGGAGTAGGCTGGCCGAATTGATCGGAATACGTAGTCGGTCAATGTAGGACAGGTTCACGGCTGCTTGCTCGGCGGTGGATTCGCTTTATTCCACTCCTTCACTTGCTCAGGGGTATCGAGGCGTGTCATGAGATGCCAAGTATCAGATCCGCGGAGTCTCCAAGTCTTACCTGTCCAAGTATCCAGCAAAATAACATTGTCGATATTGGTGAGCAGACGATGTGTGGCTATCTGATATCTCCCAGGTTGGGGCAGATCCTTGGCTTGTTGACCCAGCGCGGTACCGCTCAGTGCTAAGATAACCACGAGAATAAATGCTTTCATACAGCTAATCGCTTCCTTTTTTTGGTTTCTGATTCTCACGCCTCCGCAAGAATCCGCAGCCCGTCAGTATCTACGGCCCACCTATCATTAAGCGCCGGATCAATGCCTTTCCACATTAAGGCTGTCGATGGAGCGATTCTGCCCCCATACAGGGCGGGCCGTCAAGCTGAATTTCTTGCTTTGGACCTGAATAGCGTTACGCTAAGTTGATCCTTGGGCGCCTAGCCTGATCCCCGAGAGCCGGGCCGAGGGACGCACGTTCAACCTTCCGGCGGGGGTCTGTTCCTGAGAAGATACCAACCGAGGAAAACAAAGCAAGCGGGAAGCATCGAGACTCCGACCAGGTAGCCAACAACGACGGCCGCGTCGAAGACCAACCACTCCGAGGTCCGGGCCAAGCTTGCACCGAAAAGATAAACCCCGAGAACAACCAAGGCCCATCCGCAGATTTTCTTTGCGACGAAAGGAACAACATTTACCCACTTCACTATGTTCGTTTCCTTACTCACAATTCACCACGCATCTCGATAGCGGAATCTGGAAAAAACACGGTGTCATTGTGCCACCACTCGGCAAAGGCCGACAACTTCAAATTTTTCTTGCCTTTTCCGAGTTCCGCCTTATGATTGAAATCATTCTCGGGGCTTAGCCTGATCCGCGAAACGCCGGTGCCCTCCTGCCCGGCCTGGCCCCTTTCCTCAAAGCAGGAGATATCCGACAGGAGGCGATATGAAGACCAAAAGCAACGGCGAAGTTCCCAGTTCGCCACCAAAGGATTTCCATCCGAACAGCACTTGCATAGCTTACGTCAACGAGGAAGATGACTTTATCGTTGACAATATTTTCACCCCCACCGCTAAGAAAAAAATCAAGGCGCAGGCAGAAAGACGGGCAGCGTACCTTCAAGACGAGAACATACCCGCCGTGTACAGACTATCTCCGTCTTACTATTATAGGGATCAGATCGCACGGTGCATCGAAATCACCGATTCGGGCAAGCAGCGATACACGGATGAGGTCGTGAAGTACGTGGTCCAAGCCGTAAAGCAGTTCGGAGTGGACGCTTTACAATTAAACACGTCTGACAAATTTCGCATTCATCCCCTGTCGGACGAGGAAATTACCGCGAGATTAGCAAACTTCAACGAGACCGCGATGAAGTTTTTTTCGGCTACGGCTCCGGGGAACAAAGTCGTCACTCGATCCCACGTGATCCAGTTAAAGACACTAACGAATCGGGATGAAAGATCGAGATTCGACCCGAAGTATGCAGAGGATTCAAGCGCGTGGATTTCAGAGCTGGAGGAAAAACCAGTCAAGCGAGATCCCCTAGAGTACCTCCATCCATTGGCTAGAGCCCAAGAGGAAAGGGAGTTGTTCGAGCTTCGATACCGAGAAGGATTAGGCGACGTGATTTGCGATGTTCTCAGGTATTGGCGGGAGCAGGTGCAGCGTGGTTCCCTGAAGGAAAGACAGCTTGCAGCAAAACACCTGGGACAGTTTGGCAAAGCATTGATTCCTGAGACAAGAGGGAAAAGGAGGAAAATGAGAACAGCAACCTCGTATGAGGTACAGAAGTTTTACTACAAAGAGCTATTTCGCCTTTACCATGTCGAACTCGCGCTTCGGGAACTCCCCGGCAGTCCAAGGGAAAAGGTCCAATCTGCTAGCAAAAACTTTGAGATATCTGAAGAGACGATCAGAGATCTGTGGTTTCTGGATAAGAATTACAACCCTAAGGGACGGCCTGACCCGATCAGGCAAAGAGCCCGCCTGCTAACCGCGCGACATTTCAAGATTACCGAGCACTCCGTTTCTAATCTCCTCTCTGTGTGGTAGTCCGCTACTCGCTTTCGAACAATTCCCCGAAATAATCCTTCTTTCAGTGAGAAAGCAATCCGCCTTCGCGTGTTAACATCGAGTCAGATAGGCCAAGGAGGGTTGCCGAATGGAAGCATTACTAACCATTGAGGAGGCCGCCCGTTTCCTCAGGGCAAGAACAAGCACATTCCATACATGGGCGTACCGGAGACAAATTCCCTCACAGAAGGTCTGCAATGCGTTACGCTTCAGGCGGGAGGAATTAGAGGCACGGCTTAAGGCACAAGCGCGGCGTTTGTGGGGACTTCTAGGCAGATGGCTATCGGACACGATATCTGGATTAGTGCGAATCTGACTAGGAGACCGAGATGAACGCCGAGTTCTTTTATAAGGGCCCGCTGGGAGCAATGGGGTTTCGATATCGTGGGCGCGAGTGGGCGTTCCTAGCGACCGTGATCATCTTAGCGCTCGTGATTTTAGGAGTGATGATCGTGAAAAGCCTGGCGGGATTTTAACTCAACGAAGGTTGCCCGAGGCTTTGTTGGACTTTCTCAGGTCATGCCAAAGGGCCTTGAAGGGATTGTAGGTTCCCTTATGATAGGCGTAACCGACAAGAACGATGACGATAAAAATAAGATTGATCCAACTAAAGGCATCCAAAAGTCATTCTCCTGCGCCAATGAACTACTGCTTTAAAGATCGACCTAGCACCCAAAGGACGTAAAGGAATGAACCGAACACGACAAGGGCGCCAATGACAGCGATTATCTGGTAAATCATTTGAAGCCCTCCAGAGCCTTAATCGAAGCGCTAACTCTACGATGAATCATACCAATGATCACGGCAAAAACAACCTGAAGAAACATACCCAAAACAAAGAGCAGTATCTTCAAGTGGCTATCCAAAGCTAAAAGGAAGCTGATGACTCCGGCCCCAAGGAGAAACATCCCCGCCCAAAGAAGTCGAATCCACTCGGTGTAATAGCGTATTTTTTCTTTTAGGGCATCCAAATTGAGCACTCTAGGCGCCTCTTCTACCTGCGCCAAGAGAACCCTATATCACAAAATCTGGAATAGAAGTCAGGAAAAATTGGGTGTGGCCAGGGACGGAATCGAACCGCCGACACGAGGATTTTCAGTCCTCTGCTCTACCGACTGAGCTACCTGGCCAGAGGTTGGAAATATTGCTGAAAATGTTCGGAGAGTCAAGATTGGGCGCTGGTTCTTGCGCCGCGCGGTGATTTTTTTTCGACGAAGTCGATGATTCGTTTCTCCAGCCTGACTTTGTCGAGGGCGTTGATCTCCTGAACGCCCGTCGGGCTGGTGACGTTCACTTCGGTGAGATAGCCGCCGATGACATCCAGGCCGACAAAATAAAGACCTAATTGCTTCAACGACGGAGCCATCACCCGGCAGATTTCAAGGTCCCTGGCGTCGAGGCTGGCCTTCATCGCTTCGCCCCCGACGTGGAGGTTGCTGCGGGTTTCATCTTCGCGCGGTATGCGCAGAAGGGCGCCCAGGGGTTCGCCATTCAATACGATGATGCGCTTATCGCCCTTGCGAACCTCCGGAATGTAGCGCTGCGCCATGATGGGGTTCGTTCCGTTGTTCGTCGCCGCTTCCAGCAGCGCGTTGGTATTCCGGTCTTTCTGATTGAGGTAGAAAATCCCGCTGCCGCCGCAACCGTCCAATGGCTTGATGATCATCTCTCCACCCTGATCCGTCATGAACTGTTTAAGTCTCTCGATGCTGGAACCCACCAGAGTCGGCGGGATCAGCTCGGAAAAATTGAGAGCGTAAAGTTTCTCGTTGGCCTCGCGGAGACCGAGCGGGTGATTCACGACCAGGCACTTTCTCTCGTCCACCAGGCTCAACAGATGCGTCGCAAAGAAAAATTTCATGTCGAAGGGCGGATCTTTGCGCATGAGAATCACGTCGAAGTCGGCGAGCGGTCCGGCGCTCTCCTCTCCGAAGCGGTAATGAGGAGTCGCCCGCGCCACGCTTACCCGGCGAAAGCGGCCTTCCGGCACGGCGCCGCGGATCGAGAGGTCTTCGAGCTCCATATAGTAAACTTCGTGGCCTCGCGCTTCCGCCTCGAGCATCATGACGAAGGTCGTATCCTTGTCGATGTTGATTTTATCGATGGGGTCCATGACGACCCCGATCTTCAACGCCGGCATATCAGTCCGCTTTCCGTTCGCGGCTCGCCGCTCGTTCTCTAATCACCCAAGTTCCGGCCAGTAGATCGTGCCAGCCTCTTTTTTCCCGGTTCCATAGAACGCGTAAAAATCCCAGCAGCAGAGGCGCGGTGATAACGGCGGCCAGCCAGCGAATCAACGCCTGGCCAAAAGTGATCGGCCCCCGGCCGGCGCCGACGACGCGCAGGCCGAACAACCACTTGCCTACGGTCCTGCCTTCCATCCGGTGAAGCACGACAAAGTAGCCGCAGACGAGAAAGATCCATGCGCCGAGGAGGACGCTCAACAAACCCTGTTCCGACGCCCATGACATCGAGGATTGATGCGCCGCCAATCCCACGCGGTAACCGAGCAGCGATAGAAAAACGAGCAACAGAGAGAAGAAAATCAGTACCACAATATCCACGAGAAGAGCCGAAAAGCGGCGGAAAAAACCGCCCCATTCAACCGCGCGCGCTTGCTCTTCCTTTTTGAGGCGCTCGTAAAGCCGGTCGAATTCCCGGTCGATCTCAGCCTGGATCTCGGCAACGTCGTTTGCTTCCGCTTCCACAAGTGAAGGAATTGTAGACCCTACGCGGCGGACCGGCAACAACTACCCAAGATCGCCCCATAAAAACTGCGCCAGCGACAGCGCTGTCACGGCGGCGGTTTCCGTGCGCAAAGTTCTTTTCCCCATGCTGACGGAGCGAAAGCCGCTCGCGGTCGCCTCGGCGACCTCATCCCGAGTGAAGCCGCCTTCCGGCCCGATCACGAGGAGGAGCGATTCCACGCTGGATTTTTCTTCCCCGAGGCGCGCCAATCCGTGAGCCGTTTCGTTTTCCCCAAAAATGACCTTTAGATCGCATTGCCACGGCCGCCGGATGAGATCGGTGAAATCCGTGACGTCGAGAATTTCCGGAATTTGGACGCGGCCGGACTGTTTTGCCGCGCTGAGAGCGATCCGCTGCCAGCGCGTCCTCTTTTTTTCTCGCGCCGCGCCGTCCAGCTTAGGCACGGTGCGGCGGCAGAGAAACGGCACGATGGCCACCGCGCCGAGTTCCGTCGCCTTCTCGACCACCCAGTCGAACTTCTCCCCTTTGCCCAGCGCTTGGGCCAACGTGATCCGTGCCGGAGATTCCCGCTCCGGCCGGTACGAATTTAAAATCCGAACCTCTCCCAGACCGTCCGAGTAGGAGCGGATCGTCCCTTCGTGCTCCCAACCTTCGTCGTCGAACAGCGTCACCCGGTCGCCGGGTCCGAGACGAAGCACCCTGCGCATGTGTTCGAGCTCCGCGCCGGCAATCGTTGCGCTCTCGCCGAGGATGTTTCTTTTCGGGAGAAAAAAGCGCGTCACGGCCGGCTCTTCTTTTTGAGCAGCAGCGTCACCCACTCCCTCTCCCGGGTCTGGCGAAGAGGGAGGAACGTCGAGGGGCAGAACCGGCCGAGCACCTGGCGTGCCTTGGGCTCTAAAATTCCCGAGAGAACGAGATACCCGTCCGCGGCAACGCGCTCTTCGAGCGCGGCGGCAAGATCGACGATGGTCTCGGCGGTAAGATTGGCGACGACGACGGCAAACGATCCGTACACTTTGTCGAGTTTCCAATTCGCCAGCCTGATTCTGCGCTCGACGCCGTTGACGCGGACGTTGGCGCGCGCGACCTTGAGCGCCGTGGGATCGTTGTCGAGCGCCACCACTCTCGCGGCGCCCAGCTTGGCCAGCGCGATGGCCAGGATTCCCGATCCGGTGCCGACATCGAGCGCGGTGAGCTCGCCGCCATTGAAGCGCGAAGTCAGGAATTCCAGGTACTCGAGACAACAGCGGGTGGTCGCGTGCGTCCCCGTGCCGAACGCCATGCCGGGCTCGATGATGATGACTTGCCGGCGGCGAGTCGCGGGCGGGTCCACCCACGGCGGCGTTATCAAAAGCGACCGGCCCACTTTGTGCGGCGAAAAAAACCGCCGCCACGAGTTGGCCCAATTTTTTTCTTTGAGCAATTTCCAGTCGAGCGGGTGCTCGCCGAAGCCGGGATAGATTTTCCGGATGTCGCGGAGAAAACGGTGGATCTCGCGCTTCAGAACCGGGGTCCTCGGCGAGCGCGCGAAAAAAGCCCGCACTTCATTGCGTGTGAGAACGACGCCGGGGGAGCCTCTCTCGATGAGGAAATTCGCGATCGCGTCGAGCGCCAGCGGAGAGGCCTTGAGAGAGAGTTGCAGCCACGAGACAGGCACAGAGTTTTTTATGCCACACCGGCGCGCCCGTATCAATGTCGCCCGTCCCGGAACACTACGGGCGGCGTGCAAGAATCTTGTAAACCGTGAAGTTCTGCGATACATACGCAAGCGAGCAGTGCTTGAGAGCACGTTCGTGTAACACGCCGAAGGTCGCTGGCATCAACCCACACCCCAAATAGGAGGAAGCCATGACACAAACAAGATTTTTACGGGCCGCGCTCTGCTTTTGGTTGCTCTTATCCGCCGCCGCTTTGTTTCCGTCCGCCGCTCCGGCCCAGCAGAAGCCCCAGGTCCACATCACGTATTCGGAAAACATGTACGCCACCATAGCGGTGGTGGCGATCGAGAAGGGCTACCTCGCCGCGCAGGGTCTCGACGTCAAGCACGCCAGCGAGGGCACGGCCACGGAGGTGCTCGAGGCCATGATCGGCGGCTCGACCGACTTCGGCGTCGCCTCCCCTTCGCGCGTCGAGGCCATCGCGGCCAAGAAACTTCCCATCAAGGCGATCGCCCTCAACGCTTATGGCTTTACCGGAAGCGTGGTCGTTCCCAAGAAGGACGAGAAAAGCAAAACGATGGCGGACCTCAAGGGCAAGGCGGTCGCCGTCCAACTCGGAACCGGCACGTACGCGGTCTGGGCGCGCTATTTGAAGAGCCAGGGACTATCCGGCAAGGACTTCAGCATCAAAAATATCAAGAACCCGGAAATCCCGGCGACCTTGGAGTCGGGGTCCGTCGACAGCGCGGTAACCTGGGAGCCTTCGCCCAGCCGTATCGTCGCCAAAGGGATCGGCAGAGTTATTCTTGGACCCGACGATCTCACCAAGCCCATCAACTCTTCTTATCCTTTTTTCCTGATCGCGCCTTCGAGATTGATCGACAAAAACCCCGAGGTCGTGCAGAAGGTGCTGAACGCCTGGGCCCAGTCGATCAAGTACATCCGTGAAAACCCGGACGACGTGGCGCGCATCATGACGGAGTCGATGAAAAAGATGCGCGGCCTCACGCTCAATACAGCCGACGTCAAGCGCGAAATTTATCTGACCAAGTACGACCGCCTGGCCATCAGCGACGTAGACATCAAAGACACGGAAGAGCTTTCCCGCGTCTCGGTCGACGACGGCAGAATCAAGGCCGTGCCCGATGTTCGCGCGGTCGTCGACAATCGCTTCGCGGAAAAAGCCAAATAAACAGCTCGCGATGGCGAAAGCACCCGACGTAACCATCCCGGCGGCGCGCGCGGCTCTCAAACCGGAGGGCCGCGCCACCCCGGCCTACTATCTGCGCGGTTTTTTAGACAACTTCCTGCCGCTGGCCTTTATCCTGCTCCTCTGGGAATTGGTCGCCCGAATGGAGGTGATCCATCCCGCCTTTTTTCCCACGGTCACCGAAATTTTTGCCAAGATGTGGGAGCTCACGGTCCAGGGGATTTTCTTAACCGACGTTCTTCACTCTCTGCTCCGGCTTCTTTCCAGCGTCTTCTTCGGCATCATCGTGGGGACGATCTGCGGCCTGCTGATGGGAACCAGCCGTTGGGCGGAGAAGATCTTCATCCCGCCGCTCAATTTTTTTCTCGCGATTCCCGGCATCGCGATTTTTCCACTCGTGATTCTTTGGTTCGGGCTGACCGAGAAGGCGATCATCTTCACCCTCGCCTTCGAGGCGAGCCTCAGCATCATGCTCAATACCTGGACCGGCGTCAAAGGCGTGGATGCCACGCTGATCAACGCGGGGCGCGCCCTGGGGGCAAAAGGAATCAGCTTATTTTGGAAGGTGCTGATCCCGGGAGCGCTGCCCTCGATTATTACGGGTTATCGGCAAGGCTTCTCCCGGGCCTGGCGCATCCTCGTTGCCGGAGAGATGCTCGCCTCGATCGGCACCGGTTTGGGGTTTCGCATCTTCGACGCGCGGGCCTTCCTCGCCTCGGATATCATGTACGCCGGCGTCATCATGATCGGCGTCTTGGGATTTTTGCTCGAGCGCGTGGCGCTCCGGTCCCTCGAAATCTACACCGTCGAGCGCTGGGGAATGCTGAGGGAGCTATAAAAACAAGGCTGAAGGATGAAAGCGGAAGGATGAAAAAGGAAAATCAGAGATTCATCCCTCATCCTTCATCTTTCATCCTTTAAAGCCCATGTCGCAAACCAAACTCGCCGTCCGAAACCTGCGCAAGGTTTTTCAGATCGACGAAGGGTTCGGCCGATCCTCTTCGATCACGGCGATCGACAAAGTCGATCTGGAGATCAAGGAAGGCGAGCTCGTCACCATCATCGGCCCCAGCGGCTGCGGCAAATCGACCCTGCTCATGATCCTCGCCGGCCTCTACGAAAAATCGTCCGGCGAGGTTCTCCTCGACGGCAACTCGATCGACGGCCCGGGCCTCGACCGCGGCGTGGTGTTCCAGGAATTCGCCCTCTTTCCCTGGCTCAACGTGCGCAGCAACATCTGCTTCGGCCTCAAGATGAAAGGAATTCCTGCCGCCGACCACGACCGGATCGTCAAGCACTATCTCGAGATGGTGAAGCTATCGGAGTTCGAGAAGATTTTTCCCCATCGTCTCTCGGGCGGGATGAAGCAGCGCGTCGGCATCGCGCGCGCTCTCGCTTACTCGCCGGAGCTCCTGCTTATGGACGAGCCCTTCGGCGCGCTCGACGCGCAGACGCGCACGAGCCTGCAGCAAATGCTCGTGGACATCTGGGCGGAGACGAAGAAGACGATTCTCTTCGTCACCCACAGCGTGCGCGAGGCGGTCTTCCTTTCGGATCGGATCGTGGTGCTGAGCGCTCGCCCGTCCAAAGTGAGATCCGTTCTCGAGGTCAAACTGCCGCGCCCGCGCCAGCGGCTCTCGCCGTCTTTCCTGCGCTACGAAGAGGAACTTGAAGAGCTGATCGCTCAGGAAATCGCGGAAACAGCGACCTAAGAGTCCCCATGGCAAAAATCGCTTCCTTTAAGGGAATTCTCTACAATCAAAAAAAGATCGCCAATCCTTCGAGGGTCGTCGCGCCGCCTTACGACGTGATCACCCCGGAGGAGCAAGAGAAGCTCTATAGCCGTTCGCCTTACAACATCGTGCGGCTGATCCTGAGCCGGGAGCCGGAGCCGTATGAAAGCGCCGCACGGCTGTTCGACGAATGGCAGAGAGAAGGAATTTTAACGCGGGACGAGAAGCCCGCGATCTACTTTTTGACTCAGAGCTATGCGTACAAAGGAGAGAAAGAGCGAAAAGGATTCATGGCGGTCACCCGGATCGAAGATTTTTCCAGCGGCGCGATCCGCCCGCACGAGGCGACGCTCGCGGCGCCGAAAGAGGACCGGCTCCGGCTCATGCTCGCCTGCAACGCCAACCTGAGCCCGATCTTTGCGCTCTACAACGAGCCCAGGCAGATGATCAATCGCTTGCTGGCGGAGCACGTGCAGGGCAAGCCGGCGGACGTCGAGGTCAAGGAAGATAAAGGCGGGAGCTGCCGTCTCTGGCGCATCACCGACGCCGAGCTGATTCGCATGGCCGAGAGAGAGATGGAGCCACAGCCGCTGTTGATCGCCGACGGCCACCACCGCTACGAGGCGGCGATGAATTATCGCGAGCGCATGCGGCAGCAGACTCCGAACTTCAACGGCCGCGAGGCGTTCAATTACGTCATGATGGTTTTCGCCAACATGAAGGACGAGGGGGTGACGATCCTGCCGACGCACCGGCTGGTGCGCTCGTTTGCACCGATCGGTTTCAGGGAGCTTGAAGAGTCGTTGATGCGCTATTTTTATATCGAGCCGTACCCAAAAAACCCGGAAGGCCAGCGCTCGTTCCTGCGCGCGCTGCAAAGCGGAAGAAAAAAACATCGCCTGATCGGCGCTGCGTTCAAGCGCGACCCGCGCTATCTGATTTTACGGCTGAAAAACAAGCGCTTCATGCAGCGGCTGGCCGGCGATTTGAGCGCGCCGCTGCAAGAGCTGGACGTGAGCGTCCTCCACCGCCTTATCCTCGATCACATCCTCGGCATCAAGCCCGAGGATCAGGTCAAGGAAGGCGCGATTACTTATTCGCAAGACGAAGAGAAAGTCTTGCAGATGCTCGACAAGGAAGATTACATGGCCGCGTTTATCTTGAACCCGACCCAGCCGGAAGAAATCCTGGCGGTTACAGCCGCGGGCGAGAAGATGCCGCAGAAGACGACCTACTTTTATCCCAAGCTGATCGACGGGCTGGTGATGAACAGGCTCGATCCGGTAGAAGAGATCGCGGAAAACTAAAAACTCCCGATCGAGGTTCGGGTCAAGAGCGCGGGATGTGTAGCGGCAGGATCTTGCCGCGCGGGCTCGTGTAGGGGATCTTGCGTTGGATGCGAAACGTGTTGGCGTTGCGCCAGATCCGGCTCATGAACTCGTTGCCCCACGAGCCGGCCGCAAACGCGTCCTGGAGGCGCGAAAGCGCCTTCGCCTCGTCGAGCCCTTGAATGTGCGGATGAACGACGAGCGTCAAGCGGGTCCGCCCATTGCCGTCCTCTTCCTCGACCAATTGGTAATCTCCGGGCGCGCCGCCGAACTCGGCGGGAAAGACCTGCTCCAGAAGCTGGAAGAGATCGCCGTAAAAATAATTCATGCCTTCGCTGGTCAGCTTCTCGAAGCTCCGAATGTGGTGCAAATGGAGCGGGAGGCCGGCGCGCTCCAACTCGCAGCCGCAGCTTCTTTCCTCGAGGATCGCGTAATCTCCGTTCGCAACGTTCAAAAGCATTCTCGGCGCTTCGGCATAGAGCGTCGTGCAGAGCAGCGGATGGATCGAAGCGCCGTTCACGTCGAGCGGCGCAGGATGCCGAATGAGCGCGAGCGTGTTCTGGTTGACGTGAACCTCGTCTGGGAAACTCGGGTTGGCGCAACCTAACCCGGCGCTGTTGTTGCCGCCGTAGCTGTAACGCGACGTAAGGCGCGCACCCGCATGGCGGATAGCTTCTTCCTTCGCCTCGGTCAGCGGCTCTCCGGCGACGTTAAACAACGTGCCGTCGAGCGAGACTCCCAGCTGGCGCGCGGCGCGCGCAATGCGCGCCGCGCTGCTGGCGATCGTGATGACATAGCAGCGCTTCCTGGCTCGTTTTTCTCTTTCGATCCAACGAACGATGCGGCCTATGTCTTCGAATCCGATGAAGCGCGGTAGCGGAAACCCGGGTCCGTTTCTCTTGCCGACAACCACCATCAGATACGTCGACAGATGGTGCGCCAGGCCATGAAACGGACTCCTTTCCGGCACCCAGCGGGCGAACCAGCGATCCGTCGCTTTGCCCAACTTGGCATTCACGAGCAGGTGGTTGACCGCGCCGCCGGGAAGAATCGCGTCGTAGATTGCGTGCGAGTAGGAAAACAGATCGTGCGCGGCAAAGAAGACGCCGGTCCCGAACGTTCGGAGCCGAAGCCAGTCGAAATAAATGATCGAACGCAGCGGACGATCCCGCGTCCCGCTGCTCTCGATCGTATAGCCGGCGGGCGCGCAACGGCGCTCAAAGTCCGCCGGGGTGACGCGGAAGCTCTTTCCGCCCCGGACAATATCTTTTTTCCCCCTGAATTCATCGGAGGTGAGGTAAACTCCCTCCGCCGCAAGGCGCGCGAGCGCCGGTTCGATTCCATGACGGCGCACCAGCGCTTGAAGGTCGGAAAGCTCGCATCCGGCAAGCTTGAGAAGTCTCAAATAGGGATGGTCCGGGCGTTCGTAAATATGCGTTCGCGCCAGGTCGAGAAATCTCTCGGCCCTTTGGTCGAGAGACTTTTTGACCTCATCCTTGGCGCGTTCCAAGGTGATCTGCTCGCGAAGGAATTTACCGACTTGCGCGGCAAGCGCGAATGGATGCCGGATATCGAAGCTTCTGAAAACAGCTTTTACCCGGGGGTGGCTTGACGCGGCGTTGCTTTCTCTCATAGGGCCGAGGGGGCTCCGTTTCCTGACGGCGCGCGGCTTAGCGGCTAGCCGCCGACGGGTGTGACGAACTCGCCGTATCCGGGCTTCCCCACCACGTTGCCGTTCTCCATTACTACGTTGCCGCGAACGATGGTGTAAATCGGCGCGCCTTTCACCTTGCGCCCATGGTAGGGCGTCCAGCCGACTTTGGTGTACGTCGTTTCATTCGTGATCGTCTCCTCGCGCTCCATGTCGACGATCGTGAGATCGGCATCCGATCCGATCTGGATGACGCCTTTCCGCGGATAGACGCCGAAGATGCGCGCGGGATTGTAAGAAGTGATGCGCACGAGTTGATCGAGCGTCAGCTTTCCCTGATTCACCGCGGTCAGAAAAAGTCGCAGATAATCTTGGATCTGCGGCTCGCCGCCGGGAGACTTCCACATATCCTTCCAGCCGATGTCCTTTTCTTCCTTGGTGTGCGGCGCGTGGTCGGTGCCGACGACCTCGATCGTACCGTCCTTGATCGCGCTCCAGAGCGCTTCCGCGTGCTCGTCGGGCACCCAGAAGCCAAGGCAATAGGGTCCGAGCTTTTCGACGTTCTCCCAGGTCGCGAGAAAAAGCGCCCATGGATTGACTTCACCAGTCACCTGCCGCCCTTCTTCCTTGGCGCGCCGGATCATCTCGATGCCTCCGGGCGTGCTCATGTGGAGGATGTGGAGTTTCGTGCCGGTCGATTTTTGCAAGCGGATCAAGGTCGCGATCGCCGTGTCCCAGATGATGCCGTCGAAATCGCGATACGCCTTGCCGTAAGCCTGCGGGCTCTTGTCGCCGCGCTCCCAGTAGCGCTGCTCGATCACGTCCATCAAATCCTGATCGTGCGGATGGACCATCAGCGGCAGGCCGGTCTTCGCCACGGCTTCGAAAGAGCGGAAAAGCGCGCCGTGGTTGTGCAGACCGATGCCCGGCATGTGCGGATAATCCCGCCCGGTGTCCCGCACCATGAAAATTTTAAACGCCAGACATCCCTCCTTGGCGAGCCCGGGGATTTGCTCGGGCACGGTGCCGGACGGGTTGTGATTGAAATCGACGACGGCTTTTTTCTTGTGGTCTTCGATCAGAGCGCGGTAGCGCTCGACGGTCGTCGTCGGCGGGTTCACGTTCGGCATGCCGATCGAGAAGGTCACGCCGCCTGCGGCCGCGGCTTGAGTCGCCGTCGTGAGATCTTCCTTGTGCGTGAATCCCGGATCCCGGTGGTGCGTGTGCGTATCGATCAAGCCCGGTATGACCTTCTTCCCCCTGGCGTCGATGACCTTGGTCGATCCCGGAAACGAAGGATCCCGGCCGAGAGCGACGATTTTGCCCTGGTTTACGGCAACGTCGGCGCCGACAAAGCCACCGGGCGTCCACACCTCGCCGTTTTTCACCACAAGGTCCACCTGATCCATACTTCCCTTCTCCATGCAAAAAAAGTTCGAGAAACCTTTATATGATCCATGTTTTACCCTGTCAACAGAAGACGGAAAAACGGTCCGCGACGGCTGCGCGCGAAGCTTGACTCCGCTAGGTGAATTTGAAAGTATTCAGTCGGGCTTCGTCTAAAGAGGTGAAGGAGGGTTACTAACATGCGGAAGATTCTGAATTCGTTTGTTGCCGGGCTGGCGCTGTTGATCTTTGCCGCAGGTCCGAGCTTCGGCCAGGATGCAAAGCTCATCGACGCGGCCAAAAAAGAAGGCGGAAAGGTCGTCATTTACGGCTCGCTCGAATCCGACAGCATGGATGTCGTGAGTAAGGCCTTTCAAAAGAAAACCGGAATCGAGGTCGAGTACTGGAGAGGGTCGGCCACCAAGGTGATGGACCGGGCCGTGAGCGAGTACCGCGCCGGGAAGCCCGGTTTCGATATCATCCTCACCAACGACAATCCCATGCAGCTCATGCAAAAGGAGGGAATCTTCGCCAAGTACGATTCTCCCTCGGCCAAGGATTTTAGCAAGGACTCCATCGATCCGAATCTCGGCCCCAGATATCGCAACGTCATCATCGGGGTCGTTTATAACAAAAGCGCGATCAGCCCCGCCGACGCGCCGAAATCTCTCGAAGATCTGGTGAACCCTAAATATAAGGGTAAGCTCGTCATGCCCGATCCCACGCAGCACACGACGACGACGCAATGGGTGGCGAGTCTCGAGAAGCTGATGGGCAAGGAAAAGGCCGAGAAATACATCCGGGATCTGGCCGCCATGAAACCGATCCTGGTCGAGTCTCTGCTCCCCGCCGCCGAGCGCGTTTCGACCGGGGAGACGCCGATCGCGATCACCTACGTCAAATACGCTTACATCTACGGTCAAAAAGGCGCGCCGCTGGACTATGTCCGGCTGGGGAAAATGATGGGCGACGGCCACTATCTCGGCCTCGGCAACAAGGCGCCGCACGTCAACGCCGGCAAGGTATTCATCGACTATTTCCTCGGCCAGGAGAGCATGATGATGATCGCCAAGTTGGGCGAGTTTGTGAACCGCAAGGGCGTCTACCCGCCGCTGCCGGATGCCGACAAGATCCAGTTCGTCGAGCTGTACGATCTCGATGCGAAGGGTTTCGCCGAGAAGAAGAAGGAGTACACCAAGATCTTCCTGCAATAGGGATCGCAAGCCGGTGAACGACAGAACCGTTGCAATCGGGCGAGCGCTTCCCACTAACGGGGGCCTCGCCCGAGTCGCATTATTCTTCACCCAGCCCGTTAACCTGATTTTTGTCGGCGTCGCGAGCGTCATCGCTTTTTTGGCGCTCTACCCGAGTTTTTTTCTTTTGTACGGGAGCCTCACCGACTCTCCCCTGGGCGTTCCAGGTCATTTCACGCTGCAAAATTACGTCCAGGCCTACTCCGATCCGACCGCTTACCCGCTGATTCTCACCTCGTTCATCTTCGGCATCGGGGCGTCCGGTCTCTCTGTGATACTAGCGCTTACACTTGCCTGGATCACGATCAGGACCAACGCGCCTTTCAGGAGACTCTTCGAGCTGGTCGCCATCGTCCCGAATATCCTGCCGCCGCTTCTGATCTCGATATCGTGGGTGCTGCTCCTCAACCCGAGTAACGGCCTCATCAATGGGATACTGGTCCGGCTCTTCGGTCTGGAAAGAGGCCCTTTCAATATCTACTCGCTCCCGGGTCTGATCTTCGTCGAGGGTTTGATTCTCACGCCGCTGGCTTTTCTCATCATTGCCGCGGCGCTCAAAAGCATGGACCCGTCGCTCGAAGAATCCGCCAAGACCCTCGGCTCGGGCGAGGTGGGAGTTGCCGCGCGGATTACCTTTCCCCTGATGAGGCCGGCGATCCTGGCCGCCGGAACGTTGAACTTCGTCCGGGCGGTCGAGAGCTTCGATACGCCGGCCATCATCGCGCTGCCGGCGCGGCTCGAGGTTTTTACCACGAAGATCTGGCGCGAGGCGCTGGGCTCTTTTCCCACGAACCATAATCTGGCGGCTACGTACGGCGTCGGCATTCTTCTCATCGCGCTGATCTTTGTTTACCTCTACCGCAGGTTCACTTCCCAGGTGGAGAGCTTCTCTACGGTGACGGGCAAAGGCTTCCGGCCGCACCAGATCGATTTGGGCCGGTGGCGCTATCTCGCCTCGGGCACCGCCCTGCTGATGCTGACTCTGATGGTCATATTGCCGATTCTGGTTCTACTCCTCGTTTCCGTTCTCCCTTACTATCACGTGCCGACTTGGCAAACGTGGCAAAACCTGACGCTCAGCAACTTTCGCTTCGTGGTAGAAAACCCGCGCGTCTTCAGGGCGTTCCGCAACAGCATGATTCTTGCCATCGTCGGCGCCACGCTCTGCATGGGACTTGCAGCTCTGACCGCATACATTACGATCAGAACAAAAATCGCCGCCCGCGGGCTGCTCGAAGGCCTGGTCTTCATTCCGTGGGCGTTTCCAGGGACCGCGCTGGCTCTCGGTCTTCTCTGGGCCTATGTCGATTTTCCCATCCCGATTTACGGGACCCTCTGGATCATCATGATCGCCTACATCACCCGCTTTCTCCCGTACGGACTGAGAGCGGTCAGCAGCACGATCATTCAAATCCACAAGGAACTGGAAGAGGCCTCGACCGTGTGCGGCGCCGGCTTCTTCGCCACATTTCGCCGCATTCTCGTGCCGATGATGCGGCCGGGCATCATGGCCGGCTGGATCATCCTCGCGACGACGTTCATGCGCGAGTTCAGCGCCACGCTGTTTCTCTACAGTCCCGGATCAGAAGCTCTGGGCCCTCTGCTTTATTTTCTCTACCTCGACGGCATGCGCGGCCGGGTCGCCGCGATCGGCCTGGTTATTTCCGTTATCTCCGTTATCCTCATCGCGATCGCGCAGCGGCTATCGCGCTGGGACACGGAATAAGCTAAGAAAAAATATCTCGCGCAAAGCCGCAAAGAGCGCCAAGCACAAAAAAAATTCGAAGCACGAAACCCGAAATTCGAAACAATTTCAAATGATCAAAATATCGAAAATTCGAAACAAGCTTCGTCCAGATTCGATGATTTGGATTTTTCCGATTTGAGATTTCTTTGTCTTGGGAGTTTGTTTCGGATTTCGATATTCGTTTTTCGGATTTGTTTCCTTGGCGTCTTGGCGCGAAGAAATCAGAAAACCTTCGATGGATAAATTGCACTTGACCGTCGCCTGCGGCGACTACGACCGAACCAAGGCGCTGCAAGTCGGAACCGTCCAGCCGGAAGGCATCGCTCTCAACTATCTTCCTCTTCAGGCGGAAGAAATTTTCTGGCGCATGAGCAATTACCGCGAGTTCGACGCCTCCGAGATGTCGCTCTCGAATCACATCACGATGGTCAGCCGCGGCAATTCTCCCTTCGTCGCCATCCCCGTTTTTCCCTCGCGCTTCTTCCGACATTCCTGCATTTTCATCAACAGCGATGCCGGAATCAAAGGGCTGCGGGACTTCAAAGGCAAAAAAATCGGCGCGCCGGAATACTCGATCACGGCGGCGGTATGGATCCGCGGTTTTCTGAACGACGAGTACGGCGTGAAGACGAGCGATATCGAGTGGTTCGTCGGCGGGCAGGAGGAACCGGGCAGGAAGGAAAGAGTCCGTCTGAACCTCCCACCCGAAATCAAAGTGTGTCCGATCGCCGACGACAAGACGCTCAATAGCATGCTCGAGAGCGGCGAGATCGACGGGCTCATCTCCGCGCGGAGCCCTTCGTCGTTCGTCAAAGGCTCGCCAAAAGTCCGGCGCTTGTTTCCCAATTACAAAGAAGTCGAGATGGATTACTACAAGCGCACGAAGATCTTTCCGATCATGCACGTGCTGGTCATCAGGAAAGAAGTCTACGACCGCCACCCGTGGGTCGCCCGAAGTCTCTACAAGGCATTCTGTGAAGCCAAAGACCGCGCCATCCAGGCGATGCACGTCTCCAATACCTTGGCGTGCACTCTGCCCTGGCAGTTCGCCGAGATGGAACTGCTTAAATCGCTCTTTGGCTCCGACTGGTGGCCCTATGGCGTCGAGCCCAACCGGCATCTGCTGGAAACTTTGATCCGCTACATGGGCGAGCAGGGCCTGATCGACCGGCCGGTGAAGCTCGAAGAGCTGTTCGCGCCGAATATCGCCGGCGAGTTCAAGATCTAGATGTGACCAGGCGGGAAAAATTATTTGTCCAATCGGCGCGGATTGCACATCTTGCTAGCGCCGACGATAAAGGCCGGCCTCACGTTATTCCCATCTGCTTCGCCTTCGACGGCAAGGAGATTTACTCTCCGATCGACGAGAAGCCGAAAAAAACTTCTCCGCTCCTCCTTAAAAGAGTCCGCAATATCCGGGCGAACCCTCACGTCGCCGTCGTGATCGATCGATACGACGACAATTGGAATAAGCTGGCCTACGTGTTGATCTCGGGAAGAGCACAGCTTTTATTCCGCGGGGCGCGCCACGCAAAGGCAGTGCGTCTTCTCAGAAAAAAATATTCGCAGTACGAAAAAATGCGACTCGAGGAACGGCCGATTATTCAAATCACGATCGCTGGCTGGACGAGTTGGGGCGTGGTTTAGCATGCCGGCATAGCGCTTCCCGAGCCCAGCCTCGCTGGGGTCCAAAGAACGGTTTGGAGGCCATACGGGAGTATCGTTTTAAAGAATATAAATATATTTTGACAGGGTAGGAATCTTTTGGTATATTCGGGCGCATGAAAACACAATTTTCCACGCTTTTAGCGTGCACGCTGGTTTTAGTCCTCGGTTTGTCTCCCGTCGGGCTGAGGGCCCAGGAGCAACCCGCACAATCCCCGGCCCCGGCTGCCGAGCAGTCCCCGACCAAGGAAGTCGGGACAGAGCTGGGGTGGGGCGTCGGCTCTGTCCTCGCCAACATTTTCTACATGCCGACCAAGATCACCTATGCCGGCCTTGGTCTGCTGACGGGAGGCCTGGGCTATCTGCTGACCGCCGGCCGGGGTGATGTCGCCAACGAGATTATCTATCCGGCGGTGAAGGGCACCTACGTGGTGACTCCGAGGCATCTCAAAGGAGAGGAACCCGTTGTATTCATCGGCGCTTCTCCCGAGGCGTCACAGCAACAGCAGCAGGTTTCTGCGGCTACTCCGCAGCAGTAGGACCGAAGCAAACTCCGCGTTTTGAAGACTTGATGAACGCCAGAAGTGATAGCACTTCCGACGTCAGGTCTTTTTTTGTCTCGAGCTCCCGGACAGCCAAACTGAGATTTCGTCCTTTGCGGAAAAGGACGCGGAAGGCTTCTTTCAGCGCGCGAATTTTCCGCTCATCGAACCCGGCGCGCTTAAGTCCCACGCTGTTCACGCCCCGCACCGTGTGCTGCCAGTCCATGATCGAGTAGGGAGGAACGTCCCGGCTCGCGCCGCTTAAGCCGCGCATCAAGGAAAGCTCGCCCACCCGCACGAACTGATGGACGACACAGTTGCCTGAGATAAAGGCGCTGTTGCCCACCTCGACGTGTCCGCCGAGCAACGCGCCGTTGGCGAGAACGATGTGATCGCCGAGCCGGCAGTTGTGGCCGACGTGCGAAGTCGCCATCAGATAGTTGTCGCCGCCGATGACGGTTGAGGAGCCCGGCGCCGTACCGCGATGCGCCTGAACGAGCTCGCGGAAAACGTTGTGACTGCCGATCTTGAGATAAGTCTCCGCGCCGGAGTAGGCCTTATCCTGCGGCGCGCCGCCCAACACCGCGCCCGGATGGATTTCATTCTCCTCCCCTATTTCGGTCCAACCCATGATCGTCGCGTGCGCCATCACGCGCGTGCCGCGCTGGATCTTGACCGGCCCTTCCACAACGACGTACGGACCGATCTCGCACTCCGAATGTATCTCCGCCCGCTTATCGACGATCGCCGTGGAATGAATGCTCATCGCGCCGCGCTCTGCTCATTGAGAGTCGTCATCATCGTCTTCACCTTTGTTCTCGGTCTCGATCTTCTTTCCGGGAATTCGATAGCGGCCTTCGGCCCAAGCGCCGAGATCGATCAGCCGGCAGCGCTCGGAACAAAATGGGCGGTATGGATTTCCCTCCCATGGGACCTCGGTTCGACACGTCGGACAGCGAACCACGCGCGTCATCGTCGACAACCTTACGAATCCAGCATCGCCGGCGCGAAGAGATCTTCGACCGCCGGCTTTTTCTCCATCAGACCCTGATCGAATGAATAGTCCATGAAGCGTTCGAGGTTGGCGCGGTTCCTGGTTATGCCGTACGGCCAGGGATCCTCGCCCAATAAACTTCTCTCCTCCTCGAAAAAATGGCGCCCCCAGACAAGCCGCGACCAGTTCGGATCGTCGTAATAATGCCGGCAAACTTCTTTCGCCTTCTCGAAGGCCGCCATGACGCTCCCGGCGAGCCACGGGTTTTGTTCGAGGACTTCGTCCTTGAACGCCACGACATGCATGATGGGGAAAAAACCGTTCTTACGGAAGTAGTTGATCTCTTCCTGTTTGGCGTTGGGAAAGAGCCGGCGGATCTTCTCCGAGCCGCCGAGGACCTCTTTCGGCGGGTGCGGCATGAAGAGGGCATCGATCTCTCCCGCTTCCAAAAGGTGGCCGATCTTTCTTCCGGGCGGGACCAGGCGAATTTTTACTCCCTCTTGCGGCTTGAACGGAAGCGTCTCTTCCTTGGCGACGATCCACTCGATCTTGCGCCAGTCGACGCCGTACTCGGACTGCAAATCGCCTTTGGCAAGAACGGAAAGCGTGGTCTGAAACGTGCTGAGCCCGACTTTGCGGCCGATGAGATCTTTGGGACTGTCGATGCCCGCGTCGGTCCGGACCCACATCTGCGACATGCTGAAGAGGCGGCGCGGAAATACGGGAACCGCGGTAAACGGCATGCCGCGGCTTCGCGCCATGAGATAGGACGACAGCGAAAGCTCGCAGATGTCGAACTCGCGCTTCTGGAGCATCCGTTCGTGGCGATCGACGCCGTGTTTTAGAGGCTCCGATTGCCCGACCAGCAGGACGTTGAGGTCCACGCCGTCGATCGACACCGCGCCGTCGAAAAAAGGAAAGTGGCGGTCGTAGTGCGAGAGCGCCATCGTCAAGCTGAGTTTTGCCATCGCCGCTCTCTTAGCTCTTCTTCAACGGCTGATAATCCATGAAGCCGTGGACCGAGAGGTCGATCAGATTCCCCTCCGGGTCCGACACGCGCATTTCCGCGAACGGAGTCCCTTCCGGCCTTTTCTTGACCGCTTTGTTCGGCTGTTGCTTTTTCACCCGCTCCAACGTTTCGTCCATGTTCTCGATCTGAACGCCGAAATGATAGAGCCCGTTCGGGCTCTGCTGCGCCGAGTTGTCGAGGATGGCGAGCTCGAAGTAGCCGTCGGTGAGATGCACGGATTTTCCCGTCGCGTGTCCCGGATGCGAGCCTCGATGAAGCTCCTCGAAACCGAAAACTTCCTTATAAAAGGCGGCCAACTTTTCCGGATTTTCCGTTCG
The DNA here is from genome assembly GCA_036504975.1 of Candidatus Binatia bacterium. NCBI lineage: Bacteria > Candidatus Binatota > Binatia (SeqCode) > Binatia bacterium. Next base: position 24,383 of record DASXUF010000010.1, read on the forward strand.
AATCGCCAGATGGCGTATTCGTGCCATGGTTCTTCCTCCTCTTCGGCGACGCTCATTTCTGATTATCCCATTTGCGCCGCTTCTGTCCACCCCTTCATCCGCTGCTGGTTGCGCAACCACGCACCATCGTATAGTTTCGTCCCATCAAACCGCACGGAATCATGCTCCACTCGCCGCGCCGCATTGCGCTAGTTATCGCGTCAGGCATCGGTTTCTTCATCATCGTCGCGAATTGGGAGAACGCGAAGCCGACGCAAGCTTCGGCGGCCCAATCGACGCCGAAGGCGAACTTGATTCGCGATATCGCTTACACCAAGCCGGCCGACCCTAAGAACGCACGGCGTCAAACCCTCGACCTGTATCTGCCGGAGATGTCCGTGCGCAAGCCGCCGCTCCTCGTCTTCGTTCACGGCGGTTTCTGGACGCTCTCCGACGACGAATATCAAATCGGCCCCGCTGTCGCGGAGGCTCTACTTCCTAACGGGGTCGCCGTCGCGCTCGTGCGCTATCGGTTGGCGCCGGCTCACACGCACCCCGTCCCGGCCCAGGACGTGGCCGCGGCCATCGCTCACCTCATCCGGTCGGCCGACAAGTTCGGCTACGACGCCAAGCGCGTCTATCTCGCCGGCCATTCGGCGGGCGCGCATCTTGCGGCGCTCGTCGCGCTCGATGGAAGTTATCTAGGCGCGCAGCGTCTGACGCCGCGATCGCTGGCGGGAGTCGTTGGCTTCAGCGGCATTTACGATCTGCGGCCGAGGCCGGAGAGCGCCGAGCAGCAGAAACTCGCGGTCCGACAGGCATTCGGAGACAATCCGGATAAGCTCGCGACTGCGTCGCCTACGACTCATGCGCGGGCGGAGGCGCCGCCGTTTCTGATTCTGGGCGCCGAAAACGATTTTCCCGGTTTTCTCATCGACGCGAAAAGATTCGCCGAATCGCTCCGCAAAACCGGCCACAAACAGGCCGAGCAATTCATTCTTCCGGACCACGACCATTTTTCTCTCGTTCAGTTGATCGACCGCGACGCCGAACTCCGGAGCCTGCTGTTGGAATTTTTTAAAGCGCAACCTCTCCCGCGAGAGATAGCGGTGCTGATCGAAGCCAAGCGCCGTTGGCTCAATCCGCCGCTCTCGACCGCGCCCTTTTGGCGCGAGAAAAAACTGATCCGCTCCTATCCGGTGGACCGAAGATTCGTGGAAGAGCTGGTTCTTCTCTACAGCGGTATGAAGTATGAGCTGCTCGAATGGCCGCTGGAGACGTACCACGCGATCGATCTCTTTGCCTATCTGGATTCTCTCCCGCCGGAAAAGATCGGCCGCGGCAAATATCTCACCGTCACCAATTTTCGCAACGAGAAATTATTTTTCGACCGCCATCAAATCGAGCCCTACAAGCCCGTCATCGTCGTCGGCCTCGACGACGAAAAGAATCTCTTCCGTCTCGGCGTTTTCTACCAGGCGCTCAGGGAATATAGCTGGAGAGGCGGCGCCAAGCCGCCGATGATGGCGCGTCCGTTGGGCGCCTTCATTCGCTTTCTGGAAGAGCCGCCGCCGGAGCTGATTCGCCAGGCGCCGTACTACGGGCTCACGGAAAACAGCTTCCAATTAGTCGAGGACGATCCCCTCGCCTCTTTGAAGGACCTACCCAAGCAAGTCTACGAAGCGGTTACCGTTCGTAACGGCTGCGTTTATTGCCACAGCTTTCACGGCGTCGGCCCGCAGAGCCACCACGTCACGGCGGCCAACAACAAGCCGCACGGCGGGCTGGCGTTGGCGCTGGAATCTTATCCCGAAAACGTGTGGAAAGAGTTCATGTTCAATCAGGAGGCGGCGGCGAAAAAAATCGGCGCATCGCCCAATATCGTCGCCGAAGACGCGCGGCAGGCATTGTACGATTTAGTGGTCGAGTCGCGGAAAAAGCAGAACGCAGTTGGGCAATGAAGGACTGGAATGAAAGTTTTGGAGCGGGCGACGGGGATCGAACCCGCGACGTCCAGCTTCGGAATTTTCTATCGAATTTGATGTTTTCTTCTTCTGCAGCAAGAACTTAGTCGATATTTTCTGCCCCTGAAACCTTTTCTGACCTCATATATAACTGCCGCATCTAAACGAGAAGCCTCTTTTTATCCGAAAATTCCGCTGACTTCTCCTCATGAGATCATTTAAAGTCGAGGGTTGGTTAGAAAAAGATGGAAAGGGTCCGCGGGAGAACGGGTCTCAGCATGATGATCTCGCGGGCGGCAATCTTCCAGCCCTGGTCGGTTCTTCTCAACCTGTCCTCACGGCGGCCCGTGAACGATGTTTCATGGCGGCCATGGCGAACTTGGAACACCAGGAAGTTGGAGTAAGCATTGACCTCGTCGCTCGCCTCCGAAGGCTCCACCAGAATATTGGTGATGAGCCGCTCCGTCAGCGACGGCGGCACTTCCGCGTGCCGGAGGCCGGTATCCAATTGCGAGACCCTGAGCGCGAGGCCCTGCTTGTCGTCGTTGAAGTAACCGAAATGCAAGTCGTCGGATTCGTAGGCGCGCTCCAGATTCTGCACGTTCTCGATGGTGGGCATCCGATATCGAGCGTCGTCCGTGAACAGCGCCAGCCAATCACGAAACCGTAAGCTGTCCAGCAGTCGCGCCTCGTGATAGAGGAAGCGCTCGATCTCTTGCTGGACGTGAGCGAAATCCATTTTATTGGGACCCCTTGGCCGCCATCAGCTCCGCCCAGTAGCGATAGAACTGCCGCTGATTCACCTCCCAGTTGATCGGGCCAACCAAACCCGGCAGACGCTCGATCGCCCAACTCTTGTCCCTGAGCGCTTGCAGTGCGGGATGGTCCCGGTCGAAACCCATCGCCATGTTGTAATGGAACGGCTGCTTCCTCGCCACGTGGGCGGCAAGGTTGTCCGAGGACCGCTCGAAATTTTCCGTGTCGTCCGATTGGATCATCCCGGCCGCCGACTGGCGAGTCATCAGCGCCTTGATCGCTTGCTCCTTTACGACCTTGGGCGCGTCCTTCTCGACGACGCACCACTCCCAGCCCTCGGAAAGGAGCGGGCCGCGCGGATGCCATTGAATGAGCCCGCGCGCGAGGAAAGCCGCGCCGGAGCTGATGATGGACAGATTGGGAAAGATGTTGGCGTTGGAAAAGCTCTGCACCTGGGCGGGATCGTTTCCATAACGCTCCTGGATGCGGCGGTAGCGTTCTTTGATCCAGTCCACGGCTTCGGCGCCCAACCGTTGGGCGGTCGCCAAGTCGGACTCGTATAGGCTCGTCTCCGCCCCGAGACGGAGAACGCCCATTCCATGGGGAACCCCCGAGCCGTAGCCGACGCAGACTTGGAGCGACTCGTCCAGGCCCAACCGGATGCTGGCAAAGCTTTCGGACCTTCCCGCCATGATCTTGAAGTAGCTCGCATGCGTCGTGGGGACGTGGTAGTCGTCCCCGGCGAAGTTATCCGCGAGGAGTTTCCAGTTCGCCGGCATGAAGAAGCGCTGGCGGCCCCCGACCACTTGCATGCCGCCCAAAGGCTCGTGAACCAGCAGCCGGTCGAGATACCAGGTGAACACGCCGAGGTAGTCGCGCAGGGGAGCGATGTTGGCGTCCCACGAGGCGAAGATCATTCCGCCGTACGCCTCGATGCGCGGCGGTTCGACGAGCTTCAACTCGTCGCGATTCAAGCAGCCTTGATAAGCCGTGTCGAAGAAAGGGACGCCGACAAGCTTCCCCTGGGTGTCGAACTGCCAGCCGTGAAACGAACAGGTAAAAGTCTTGGTCTGCCCGCGATCGAAGAGGCACACCTGGTTGCCGCGGTGCAAGCACTTGTTGAGAAAGACACGCACGTTACCGTCGACGTCGCGGAGCATGATGACCGAGTCCTCGCCCATGGTGTTGGTAATGTAATCCCCGATCCGGGGAATACTGGATTCATGCCCGACGAACAGCCAAGTGTGTCCGAAGACTCGCTCCAACTCTTCGCGATACACTTCTTCATCCGAGTATGCGCCGGCGTACACCAGGCCGCGCTCGCTATCGACTAATCCCTGAGCGGCCATCCGTAGCTTCCTTTCCGTTTCCCGGTATTTTCCTCCACGCGCTCAGCCACCGATGCGATGATACGGCGTTGGCATATTATGTCAACCGTTATTGCGATCGGCTATGCCTGTCGAGCCGTTCAGCCTATTGACAATGATCGTGAAGCCACAATAAATAAACCAGGCCGTGGTCGGAGCGAGAAATCTGTCGAAATTTTTTTAGCAGGAAAATTATGGCTGGACTGTTAGCAGGGAAAGTCGCGCTGATCACCGGGGCGAGCTCCGGTATCGGCAAGGCGGTGGCGAAACGCTTTCTCGAGGAAGGCGCGAAGGTTGCGATCATGGACAGCTCGGAGAAAAGATTGGCCGGGCTCACCGAGGAATTGGGGAAGGACGCTCTGACCGTGCACGGCGACGTGAGAAAGATCGAGGACAACGAGAAGGCGGTCGCCGCGACGGTGGAAGCCTTCGGCCCTTTGAATATCTTCGTCGGCAACGCGGGCGTGTTCGACGGCTTCAAGAGTCTCGCCGATATAGCGACAAGCGAAATCGCGGCGGCTTACGAACAGGTCTTCGATGTCAACGTTAAAGGCTATCTCCTGGGAGCGAAGGCCACCATGCCGGAGCTTCTCAAGACGCACGGCAATATGGTATTCACGGCTTCGATCGCCGGCCTGCGGCCGAACGGCGGCGGTCCGATCTATACGGCTTCGAAGCACGCCGTCGTCGGTTTGATCCGCCAGCTCGCTTCCGATTTGGCGCCTCATATTCGCGTGAACGGCGTCGCGCCCGGCGGGACGCTCACGGACTTTCAGGCGGCGCCGGCCCTGGGAGCCGTTCCGGCCTTTCCCGACAAACAGTCGGCGGAGGAACGCATGAGACAAAACAACCCGCTCGCGATGGCGCTCAGGCCCGAGGATCACACCGGCGTTTACGCGCTGCTCGCTTCGGATCAAGCGCGGGCCATGACCGGCGTCGTCATCGAGAGCGACGGCGGCGCGGGTGTGCGGCGACGCAGATAAAAGGAGGGATGATGACCATCTGGACGGACCTACTCGGAAGCCGGGTCAGTTATTACGGCAAGAAATTCAGGACGCGCGCGATCGAGGCGGGCAGCGGCGAGCCGCTGATCATGCTGCACGGCGTCGGCGGCCACGCCGAGGCCTACAGCCGAAACATCGTGCGCCTCGGGAAGAGCTATCGCGCCATGGCGATCGACCTCGTCTGGCACGGCTTTTCCTCGAAGCCCGCGTACAACCAACGCTCGATCCCGACGTACGCCGAGCAGATCCTCGACCTGATGGATTCTCTCGGCCTGGAGAAAACCAACCTCGAAGGCGAGTCGCTCGGCGGCTGGGTGGCGATCTGGTTCGCGCTGCATCATCCGGAGCGCTTGAACAAGCTCATTCTCAACACCACCGCCGGTCTCCGCTTCAAGCCGGGAGTCGTCGAAGAGCGGCCGGCCGAAGGGCGGCAGCTCTTGAAGGAGCGCTCCATCGCCGCGATCAACAACCCCAACCTCGACACGATCCGCAAACGGCTCGAGTGGCTTATGGCGGCGCCCGACCGCGTGACCGAAGAGCTTGCGGAGGTGCGCTACCGAATCTACTCCGACCCGGAGACGCGCCGGTCGTTGACGGACGTTTTCAGCAACTCTTTCGGCGAGGGCGATTCGCGAACGTATCAGCTTCCCGAGGAGCGTCTGAAGGAGATAAAAACGCCGACGCTCGTTTTGTGGACGGAAAAAAATCCCGGCTCCGGCCCGGACGTGGGGCGACACATCGCTGCGCAGATTCCCGGAGCGCAGTTCCACTGCATCGCCGACGCCGCGCACTGGCCGCAGTGGGAGCACCCGGAGGAGCACGACGCGGCGGTGCTCAAATTTTTAGGCGGAGAAAAAGTTTGAGCGCTCTGAAAGCCGCCACCCGCTCTCCGAGCCCGCGCGATAGGGCGGTGGTTAATCACAGCGTTAGTGTCGGACGCGCGGGCACTCCGAACGGGCGACGTCTTTCAGAGCGAGGTCGAGGGGGCGAGGCGGAGGGTCGCGGACGTCCGAGAAGAAAAGATCGACTCATGGCAGTGACCTATCGGCCGCGACCCGGAGCCTTGCGCCCGAAGGACTCGCTTATGGAGGAAAGATGAAGATCGCCGCGCTGGGCTACGTTGGAATCAACGCGACGGATGCGCAGGCGTGGGCCCGCTTCGGCCCGGAGATCCTGGGCCTGCGCGCCGCTCCCGCGGGAGAAGACGGAACGGTTTATCTGCAAATGGACGAGCGCGCCTACCGCCTCGCCGTTCATCCGGCGTCGACGAACGGCCTCGCGTATATCGGCTGGGAGCTGCCTTCGGCTTTGGATCTAGAGCAGGCTTGCGTTGAATTGGAGAAAGCCGGCCTGAAGCCCGTGCGAGGAAGCGAAGAGGACTGCGCGCTGCGCCGGGTGGCGGCGCTGGTGAAAATCGCCGACCCGTATGGCAACCGGCTCGAGCTTTTTTACGGCCAGCTCAACATCTGCGAAGCCTTTCAGCCGGCGCGGCCGATCGGCGGCTTTGTCGCGGGAAACCTCGGCCTCGGCCACGTCGTCATCGGAGTGCCCGATCTCGAAGCGGGAAAAAAATTCTACACCGAGACTCTCGGCTTTCGCCTGAGCGACTTCGTCCCCGACCGGCTGGTCTTTTTCCACTGCAACCCGCGCCACCACTCGATCGCCTTCGGCAAGATCGGTCCGGGCCTGCGCCACATCATGCTCGAGGTGAAAACCATCGACGACGTGGGAAAAACGTTCGATCTGTGTCAAGCGAGCGGCGTTCCGATCACCAAGGCTCTCGGGCGCCACAGCAACGATCGGATGTTCTCTTTTTATATGAAATGTCCCGCCGGCTTCGAGATCGAATACGGCACCGAGGGCCGGCTCGTGGACGACGCGACCTGGAGCGTGCAGCAGGTGGACCGCGGAAGCATCTGGGGACATCAGCGCATAGCCGGTTAGCGGCGGAAGGACCGATGGCGCAAGAAAATAAATTCATCGCCGATTTGGAGAAGGGCCTTATCGATCGGAAAATCTTCTCCGATCCCGCGATCTACCGGATGGAGCTGGAGCGCGTCTTCGCCCGCTGCTGGCTCTACCTGGGGCACGAGAGCCAGATTCCGAATCCCGGAGACTTCATTACGACCTACATGGGCGAAGATCCGGTGATCGTCTGCCGCGGCCGGGACCAAAAGATCCGCGCTTTCTTAAACGTCTGCCGCCATCGGGGAAACCGCGTCTGCCGCCTGGATCAGGGCAACGCGGATTCTTTTACCTGCTCTTATCACGGCTGGACGTACGGCAACGATGGCTCCCTCATCGGCGTCCCCTACTTCAAGGAATATTATTACGGCGAGCTCGACAAAGAGAGTCTGGGCCTCATCCCGGTCCCGCTCGTCGATCGATACAAAGGACTCATCTTCGGCAATCTTGATCCCGCGGCGCCTTCGCTCAGCGACTACCTCGGCGACATGGCCTGGTATCTCGACATCATTCTCGACCGGCGCGAGGGCGGCACCGAGCTGATCGGCGGCACGCACAAATGGACGATCAGCGCCAACTGGAAACTGGCGGCGGAGAATTTCGTCGGCGACATGTATCACACGGGATCGACGCACGCGTCGGCGGTGAAATCGGGCTTCAGCGGCAGCCAGAGCGGCAATCGGTATAGCCCGGCGTTGTCATCCGGATTTCAGATAAGCCTGCCGGCCGGTCACGGCTTGGGGGCGCGCTGGATCAGCGGCGGAGATGCGGCCGTCGGCGCGCCTGCGCCGGAGGTGGCCGCTTACCTCCGAGACACGCACGCCGAGGCGGAGCGCCGGCTCGGGCCGGTGCGCGCCGGCATGATGTCGCCCGTGCACGGCACGGCTTTTCCGACCTTCTCGTTTCTCCACGGCACCCACACGATCCGCGTCTGGCATCCCAAAGGGCCCGACAAGTTCGAGGTGTGGGCCTGGTGCATCGTCGATCGAGAAGCGCCGCCCGAGGTCAAAGAGGCGATCCGGCTCCATTACTTGAGACGCTTCAGCCCGGCGGGCACCTGGGAGCAGGACGACAGCGACAACTGGATCCAGGCGACGGATACGAGCCGGGGCATGGCGGCGCGTAGGATTCCGGTAAACTACCAGATGGGCCTGGGGCACGAGCGCGCCCAGGAGGGACTGAGAGGGATCGTCGGCGATTTTTTCAGCGAGACCAACCAGCGCAACTTCTACCGCTCCTGGGCCGAGCTGATGGCGCGGAAATGATGTGAGAGGTGCAAGTCGCCACCCGCTCTCCGAGGCGGCGCAATAGGGCAGTGGTTAATCCTAACGGCAGTGTCGGATGCGCGGGCCCTCCGACCGGCCCTTCGACTTTGCTCAGGGTGGTGAGCTTGTCGAACTAGCGACAGCTTCCTCCGGCGAGGCCGAGGGCATGTCCTCGCAAGGCTCGGAATTGCAAATCGCAGATTTCAAATCTCAGATTTTGAGATTTGAGATTTGCCATTTGAGATCCCGAAGGGCTGGCCGCGACCCGGATGCTTACGCCCGAAGGACTCGCTTCAGCCTGAGGCTGACCAGCCTAAAGCTGATCCGGGGGAATGACGTTTGTGGTGTGACGTTACAAAGTTGAAGCATGATCGACGTTAAAAATTTGACCGACGGCGAGCGCGGGCTCATCGATCGGAGGATTTTTTCCGACCCCGAGATTTATCGGCTCGAGCTGGAGCGCATCTTCGCGCGCTGCTGGCTCTACCTCGCCCACGAAAGCCAGATCCCGAATCCCGGCGACTTCTTTACGACCTACATGGGCGAAGACCCGGTGATTGTCTGCCGCGGTCAGGACCAAAAGATCCGCGCGTTCTTAAACGTCTGCCGCCACCGGGGAAACCGCGTCTGCCGCCTGGAGCAAGGCAACGCGAATTCTTTTACCTGTTCGTACCACGGCTGGACGTACGGCAACGAGGGGAGTCTCATCGGCGTCCCCTACTTCAAGGAATACTACTACGGCGAGTTAAAGAGAGAGGAATGGGGCCTCGTACCCGTGGCGCAACTGGACAGCTACAAAGGGCTTATCTTCGCGACCTTCGATCCGAAGGCCGCGCCGCTCGTGGAATACCTCGGGCACATGGCATGGTATCTGGACTTCATCGTCGATCGGCGCGCAGGCGCCGCCGAGGTGCTGGGCGGCGTCCACAAGTGGACGGTCAACGCCAACTGGAAGCTTCCCGCGGAGAACTTCGTCGGCGACTGGTATCACACCTTCACCACGCACGGGTCGGCTTTTCAGGTGGGCTACGCCGCCGCCAAAGTCGGCATAGGTTCCAGCGAGCAGGCGCCGGGATTTCAGATCAGCCTCGGCGGAGGACACGGCCTCGGCGGCCGCCAGGTCGAGGGCAAAGGAGTACAGCTCCCTTATGCCCCGGTGATCGCGAATTATCTGCGCGACATCGAGCCCGAGCTCGAGCGGCGCCTCGGGCAAGCCCGAGCGCGAACGATCCGGCCGGTCCACGGCACCGTGTTCCCCCATTTTTCTTTTCTGTACATCACGCCGACGATCCGCGTGTGGCATCCCAAAGGGCCGGAGAAAACCGAGGTGTGGTCATGGTGCATCGTCGACAAAGAAGCGCCGGCGGAAGTCAAGGAGGCGTTTCGGCTCTTCTATCTCAGGCGCTTCAGCCCGGGCGGAACCTGGGAGCAGGATGACGGCGACAACTGGACGCGGATCACGGAGACGAGCCGGGGCGCCGGCGCGCGGCGCGTTCCGGCGAACTATCAGATGGGCCTCGGCCACGAGCGCGGCCACGGCGAGCTCCGCGGCCGGATCGGCGAGATCATCAGCGACATCAACCAGCGGAATTTTTATCAACGCTGGGCGGACCTTCTGGCGGAAGATAAACATGCTTCGACAAGCTCAGCATGAACGGAAAGTCATGTAATCTCCGTTCGCCCTGAGCCTTGTCGAAGGGCGAGGCAGGTTCGTCACCGGAAGAAAAAACACAAACGGACGAAACAAGTATGACTCACGAAAACTCACGAAGCGTCTCTGACCCGCGGCATCGCGAGATCGAACACTTTCTCTTCCACGAAGCGCGGCTGCTCGACGAGCGGCGCTTCCACGAATGGGTCGAGCTTTTCACGGAAGACGCGCGCTACTGGATGCCGATCCGCTCGGATCGGTCCGGGAACGAGCCCGCTCGCGAATTTACCAAGGATAACGAGCTGGCGTTTTTCGACGAGACCAAAGAGACGTTGAAGCAGCGCGCGCAAAAGCTCGATTCCGGAATGGCGTGGGCCGAGGAGCCGCGCTCGCGCACGCGCCATCTCGTCGCCAACGTCGAGGCTTACGAAACGGACGGTCCCGCGCAGGTAAAAGTCTACTGCAATTTCATCGTCTACCGCACGCGCCTGGAGACCAAAGAGGATCTCTTCGTCGGCTGGCGCGAGGATCTCCTGAGAAAAGAAAAAGATTCCTGGAAGATCGCCGGAAGAAAGATTTTCCTCGATCAAACCGTGCTCTTCGCGGACAACTTGAGCATTTTTTTCTAGAAGAAGATCTCTGGTCTCTCCCTACGCCGCGGCGTGCTTCTTTTTTTCCGCCAGCTCCATCGCCACCTCGACGATCATGTCCTCCTGGCCGCCTACGACCTTGCGCCTGCCGAGCTCGACCAGGATGTCGCGCGCGTCCACGCCGAACTGCTGCGCGGCCTTGTCCGCGTGGAGAAGAAAGCTGGAATAGACTCCGGCGTAGCCCATGGTAAGACTGGCCTTGCCGATGCGCACGGGCTTCGGCATGATCGGCCGGACGACCTCTTCGGCCGTGTCCATGATTTTCCAGAGATCGATGCCGGTTTCATAACCCAGCTTATTCAGCACCGCGACCAGCACCTCCGTCGGGGTATTGCCGGAGCCCGCCCCCAAACCACAAGTGCAGGCGTCCAGCCAGCGCGCTCCCTCTTCGATTGCGACCACGCTGTTCGCGACGGCGAGCGAGAGATTGTTGTGGCCGTGGAAGCCGATGCCGATCTTCAGTGCCGCGCGCAGGGCCGCCACGCGCTCTTTGACCGTGTGGGGCATGAGGGCGCCGGCGGAATCGGTCACCAGCACCACGTCGGCGCCGGCGGCCTCCATGATCTTTCCTTGTTCGACGAGCTTCTCCGGCGAGGCCATGTGGGAGAGCATGAGCATGCCGATGGTTTCCATGCCCATCTTTTTCGCCAGCCCGATGTGCTGCTCCGAAACGTCCGCCTCGGTCACGTGCGTGGCGATCTGCGCCACTTTGGCGCCGCAATCGGCCGCCATCTTGAGATCCTCTTTGGTGCCGATGCCGGGAAGGAGGAGGACGGCGAGCTTCCCCTTCTTGATCACCGACGAGGCCGCCTTGAGCAGCTCCAGCTCGGCCTGCTTGGAAAATCCGTAAGTGACCGTCGAGCCGCCGAGCCCGTCGCCGTGGGAAACCTCGATCATCTCCACGCCGGCATCGTCCAGCCCCTTGGCGACCTTCGCCACCTGCTCGGCGGTGAACTGGTGGCTCAGCGCGTGGCTGCCGTCCCTGAGGGTGCTGTCGAGGATATGGACGAAAGTTTTCTCGCTCATGACTTCTCCTTCCCTCACCCTCTCCCAGAGGGAGAGGGATGGGGTGAGGGTTTCTTCCACGTGCCTGCGATCAGATGGCGTGCGATCTCCTCGCCGACCTTCACCGCCGCCGAGGTCATGATGTCTAAATTGCCCGCGTACTTGGGCAGGTAGTCGCCGGCGCCTTCGACTTCGACGAACAGCGTGACCTTCTTCTTGCTCTTGCCGTTGGGGACGTCTTCGATCAAAGGCTTGGCCAACAGGCGATAACCCGCGACATATTCCTTGATCCGGCGAATCATCTCGTCGATGGATTTTTTCAATTTTTCCGGATCGGCGTCCTCGACGACGCCGTAGACGGTGTTGCGCATGAGGATCGGCGGCTCGGCCGGGTTGAGCACGATGATGGCTTTGCCGCGCTTCGCGCCGCCGATCTTTTCCAGGCCGCGCGCGGTGGTATCGGTGAACTCGTCGATGTTTTGCCGCGTCCCCGGGCCGGCGCTTTTGCTGGCGATCGTCGCGACGATCTCGGCGTATTGCACGGGGCCTGCTTCTCCCAGAGCGTAGATGAGCGGCACGGTGGCCTGGCCGCCGCAGCTCACGAGATTGACGTTGGGCTCGCCCACGTGCTCGTTCAAGTTGACGAGCGGAATCACGTAGGGGCCGACCGCCGCCGGAGTGAGATCGATGGCGATCTTGTTTGCCGCTCTGAGCAGCGGCGCGTGCTGCACGTGCGCCTTTGCGGTCGTCGCCTCGAAGACGATGTCGAAGAGATCTTTCTGTCGCAGCAGCCCGTCGATGCCCTCGTGGGTCGTGGCCAGCCCTTCGGCCTTGGCGCGGGCCAGCCCTTCCGAATCGGCGATGATGCCGGCCATGATCGTCGGGACGAGAGACCGGCTCCGCTTCAACTTGTGGAGCAGATCGGTCCCGATATTGCCGGAGCCCAAAATAGCCGCGCGAATTTTTTCCATGAGAGTTCCTCTAGTAGCTTTTAGATTCTTACGTTTGAAATGTTATACACAAGAACTACAAGAAAATTTATCGCGCCAAGACGCCAAGAACGCAAAGAAAGAAATATTTCTCCGAACTTGGCGCGCTTTGCGTCTTTGCGCGAGGCATCTTTTCTCCGATTCCGTAACCCGAATGCAGGCGAAACTTTCAAATATTTTTGCTTAGCTATTACCACGCTTCTTTGACTGACGACTGACCGCTATCTTCATACGAACCGCACCGAAACCGTGCCGAGGCCGTCGAACGAAGCGCGCAAATGATCTCCGGCCGCCACATCAACGGCCGCTGAGATCGCTCCCGGCATGACGATCTCTCCCGCTTGCAGCGCCACTCCGAACTCTCCGATGGCGTTGGCGAGCCACGCCACGGCGTTGGCCGGATGGCCGAGGATCGCGGCCCCGGCGCCGGTGTGCGCCACCTGCCCGTTTTTCTCCATCACCATGCCGATCAATTTGAGATCCAACTGATCCACCCGGCGCGGCGGACCGCCCAGGACGACGCGCGCCGAAGAGGCGTTGTCCGCGATCGTATCGCAGAGCTTGATCTTCCACCCTTCGATGCGGCTGTCGATGATCTCCAGCGCCGGAACCACGAAGCGCGCCGCAGCCATCACCTGCATCGGCGTCACCCCCGGCCCCTTGAGGTCGCGCTCGAGGATGAAAGCAATCTCGGGCTCGATCTTCGGTTGGATCAGCTCCTTGACCGGGAACGCGCTCCCGTCCTGAACGATCATGTGGTCGAGGATGTGGCCGTAATCGGGCTGGTCCACGTTCAGCATCTTTTGCATCGCCTGGCTCGTGAGACCGATCTTTTTTCCCACCACCTTCGCTCCGGCCTGCTTTTTCATGTCGATCAAGGTGAGCTGTATGGCATAAGCGTCCGCTGCGGTGATTCCCGGAATCGTCGTCGTCAGCGGCGCCAGAGTCGAGCGGCTCTGCTCCGCCTGCCGAAGACGCGCCGCCCACTCTTTGATTTGCGCTTCCGTCAAAGCCATGTCAGTTTCTCCTAAGTTGCGTCCTCTTAGAATGAGACTTGATCACCCTCTCCCGCTTAACGGGAGAGGGTAGGGGTGAGGGTTCTTCTAAGACCTCGGCAATCCTTTGTAAAACAGCCTCGGTATTTTGAAGCGCGTCATGGTCCCAAAACCGGAGAACGCGATATCCGAGGGTCGACAAAAATTGGGTCCTCGCAAGATCCTTGTCCGCCTGCTCAAGATGCTGACTTCCATCTAGTTTGATAACCAGCTGTTTTTCAAGGCAGCAAAAATCAACGATGTACACACCGATAGGCTGCTGACGCCGGAACTTCGCGCCACAAATCTGTCTTGCACGCAGTCGGGTCCAAAGATGCCGTTCGGAATCAGTCTGATCGCGGCGCAAACGGCGAGCAAGCGCCCGACTTCTTGAAACGTTATTGATCATTTCCTGCTCTCACCCTCACCCTTCCCTCTCCCTCTGGGAGAGGGTGTAGAACAGAAATCAGAGACCGTGATTCCGACTACCAGTATCTGCTTCGATACGTGTCGATCTGCAGATCGCTCGGTTCGCTGCTCAAGAACTCGCCGAGCACCCGGTTGAAAATATCCGGCTGCTCGAATTGCGGCCAGTGCGCCGCCTTGTCCACCAGGACAAAACGCGAGCCGGGCACCGCCTGGTGCACCTTTTCCGCCACCGGCCACGGACAGGTCGGATTGTGCGTCGTCCAGAAAAAGAGGATCGGCGCTTTCAGCTTCGGAATCTTCTCGATCAGACCATAATGTTTCCGGTCGCCGCCTTGCGCCACACGCTCGATGAACTCCGGCTGGCTGTAGATCTTGAGCCGGATCGCCACCAATTCGTCCGGCAGAATTTTAGGATCGTGAAACAGCCACTCCATGCGCTTGCGGATGGTTTCCATCGTGGTCTTTTCCACTACGTCCTTGGTGAGCTCGCGCAGCCGGCTCTGCCCGGTGAGATAACCGTGCTCGTTGGATGGAATGCCGCCCACGATCAACCCCAGTTTCATCACCCGCTCGGGATGCTCGTGCGCGGTGTAGACCGATATCTGACCGCCCTGAGACTCACCCACGAGATGGGCTTTTCGAATCCCGGCCGCGTCCATCAAATCCAACAGGTGTTTGGAGAAGGCCTCGAGATTATAAGTCAGCTTCGGCTTGTCGGTGTAGCCGTGGCCGAGATAATCGATGGCGAGGACACGGAAATGCTCGGACAGGGGAATCAAGTTGCGTATCCAGGTTTCCGCGTGGCCGCCGCCTCCGTGCAGCAAGATGACCGGCTCGCCGCTTCCCTTCTCGAAACAGCGCGTCCTTACGGCGCCGGCCGTGTAATACTTCTCAAGCGGTTTGAACGCTTCAAGCTCTTGGATGAACGACATAAGACCTCCTCAAATTATCCAAATCCAGGTGAAATGGAAAGAGCACCCTTGTTCAAGTCGTTCAAACCGTTTGAATCGTTCCAATCGTTTGAACCCCTTGTGCCTTTTTCCCTCACCCCTTCCCTCTCCCTCTGGGAGAGGGAGAGGGTGAGGGTCACTGCGTTCCCAGCCTCAATCCCAACCGCCTGCCGATCAGCGCCGCGGCGATCGCCGCCACGCTGATGACGACGCCCAAGATCGACGCGACCTCCAACTGTCCGCCGCGGGAAAATTCCATCATCAGGATCGACAACGGCCGGGTCGCGGCCGTGACCAGAAGAATCGTCGTACTGATGTCTTTGAGCGCGCCGATGAAGACCAGAATAAACAGGCTCACCAACGTCGGCGCCACGAGCGGCAGGGTGATGCGCCGGAAAGTGGTGAACCAGCTCGCGCCGCTTGCCTCGGAGGCATCCTCGAGATCGCGCGCGATCTGGCCGAAGGCGCTCTTCATCAAGTGCGTGCCGATCGGCATCTCTTTCACGATCAAGACTAAGATCAGCGGCACGAACGTCCCGTAGAAAAGCGAGACGCCGGGGAGCGAGAGCAAGAGCCAGAGCAGCGCCACCCCCAACAAAATCCCCGGCACGGCCCACGGCAGCCAGGCGAAGATGCTCACGAGCTGGCGTCCCGGGAGCCGGCTGCGCTGGATCACGTAACCGATCAGGGAGTACAAACCGACGCCTAGAAGAGCCGCGCTCAACCCGAGAATCAGAGAATTCCCCAGGGAGGATAGAAAGAGCGGATCGCCGAGCGCCGTGCGCCAGTGAGCGGTCGTGAACGGAGCGGCGACGTTGAAAAATCCGTAGAGCCGCATGAACGAGCCGGTGAGCAGCATGGCGAGCGGAAGAAAGATCCCCACCGTGACGAGCGCGATGCAGAGAGCGGACGCGAGGTAACACCACCTGCCGATCCACACGGGTCTCAGGCTCATGCCCTTTCCGGTCACGGTGCCGAACTCCCGCGACGCGGTGAAGCGCTGGTAGAAAAGCGCCAGCACGAACAGCACGCCGAGAAAAAAGGTGCTGAGGGCCATGGCCGGCGAGAACCGCGCCGGCTCCCAGGAGATAAGGTCGAAGATCCTCGTCGCATAGACGTCGATCCCGACCGGAGTGCCGATCAACTGCTCGATCTCGAAGGCTTCGAGGCTCCGGATCAAGCCTGCAATGGTCACCGTGAGGATGGTGGGAGAGAGAATCGGGATGGTGATGCGCCTGAGCGTCGTCCATGCGCTCGACCCGCAAGCCCGCGCCGACTCCTCGATCGCCGCGTCGAACTGGCGCAGCGCCGGCATCAGCAGAATGGTCATGACCGGGACCATGGTCAAGGTCAGATGGATCCACAGAATGCCGCCGACGGAGTAGATGCTGAACGGCGACTTGTCCACGAACGGCAACTGCATCAGCGCTCGATTGATCAATCCGTAGTTGGGATCGAGCAGCAGGATCCAGCCGAGCGTCAACGGCAGATGGGGCAGAAAAAACCCCAGCCAGAGCGAGAACTCGATGAACGAGCGGCCGGGGATGCGCGCGCGGACGAGCAGCCACGACAAGAGAAATGCGATTCCGACGCCGGCAAAAGAGCGGGTGGAAAGAAGAAAGCTGTAGCCGATCGCGCGCGCGGTCTTCGCATCGGAAAAACCCTCCTGCCAGCCCGCAAGCCCGAGCCGGAACGGTTTTCCCGGCGAGGCCACATTGAAGCTGTTGAGCACCACGAAGCCCAGAGGGACCACGGTGAAAAGACCGACGAGAGAGACGACGACGATTCCGGCCAGCTTAAAGCGGGAACTCCCGGACAACCATTCTCGAGCGCTCGAAGCTGAGAAAAAAAATGGCTGGGGCTCGCTTCTCGTTTCGTTGCTCAACGTCCGAGCGCCTCTGCGAGTCTCTTCTGCACTTTGGGTGCGACGTTCAAGATCCAATCCTCGGTGTACTGGTCCAACTTATAGTCCACTCCAGGCTTGGGAATGACGTAGTCGGGGACCATATCCTGGCGCACGTCGGTGCGGCGGCTCGGCTCGAGCATCTCGCGCGCGTAAATCTCCTGTCCTTCCTTCGACGCAAACCAGTTGACGAACACGATCGCCGCGTTGGGATGCGGCGCCCCCTTGACCAAGGTGATCGTGCTGTATCCTCCCACGAGGCTGCCGGGCACGTCCTTGGGGAAGTGGCGCACGATGGGAAACCCCTCCTTGCGAAACAACTCGATCATCACCTGCACGGCGCCGAGCGCGACGGGATGCGTGCCGCGCGCGACCCACTCGACGAGCTGGCGCAGGTCCTGCGTGAAGGCGACGTTTTGATCCTTGTACAGCTTGACGACGAACTCCTCGCCGAACTGATGGAGAAGATAGCGCGCCACCGCGTTTCCCGGGCCGCCGCGGCGCGGATCGTACGACGCGATCTTTCCTTTCCATTCGGGCTTCAAGAGGTCGGCCCAAACCGCGATGCCGTTGGGATCGGCCTTGTCTTTGTTCAGGATCAGGTCGGTCATTACCCAGTCGGACGTCTGAAGGAGGTAGCGCTGCTGGTTGTCCACCCATTTGATTTTTCCCTTCTGCCACATTTTAGGGTTCGCCGCCTCGGGAAGAATCAGCTTGTCGGCGATAGGCTCGATCAGCCCTTTCGGCATCTCATTGACAATTCCGGAGCTGGCGCCGCCGATGTTTACGTCGATGCTCACCCGCCCGGCGGCGGCCTCCCGCTCAATTCTGACCGACACCTCGCCGGAGGGAAGGCCCAGGTATTCCAGGCTGATCCCGTGGGCTTTGCGCAGCCCGTCGATGAGTCCTTGACGGAAACCGGACACCGGCGGGCCGGAAACCACCACCTTGCCTTCCTTCTTGGCCTCCGTGACGATCTTCTCCCATCGCTCCTGCGCCGCGCCGGAAAAAGGGAAGAGCAGCGCCAGTCCCAAGCCGAGCAAAACGAACCCAGATACTTTTTTCATGTCCAGCTCCTCCTGCCTATCCGCTGTATGAGCCTACGTCGGCTCGAAGCCGACAAAAACTATTCCCTCTCCCCCACGTTTTTGGTGGGGGAGAGGGTAAGGGTGAGGGGGCGCTGAGTCTCGGACCCTCACCCCTGCCCTCTCCCGCAAGCGGGCGAGGGAGATATGGCTTGCCTCCTCCGGAGACTTCGCGAAATCTATTTCGCCTAAAGGCGAGGGTTCCACCATCCCTGAAGGGGACACTAACGATACTACGGGCGTATGCCCGTGGAGCTTTATTTAAGCCACTCGTCCATGCGCCACTTTTTCCACGCTTCTTCCCTGCGCCCCTCGCTGAAAAGATTGACCGGCGGGAAATCGCCCAGCCGGCGGTAAGGCCGGCAGGCGTTGACGATCAGACGCGAAAAGGGATACGCCGGCTTGTCCGTGCGCTGCTCGATGCTCAGCATCGGGTTGAAAACCCAATCCGTCTCGATCGTGGATACCTTCGTCCCGCTCGCTGGATCCATGCGCGTCCCGATGGCCCAGAGCACTTCGCGCGGATCGTCCACGTCCACGTCGTCGTCGACCAGGACGAGCAGCCGCTGCTGAATCGGCGACTTGTCCAACGCCGACATCACTCGACTGACGTGATCTTCATCCTGCTGGCGGATGCTGATGACCACGCCGCCGACGTTGACGAGATCGCGCACCGCTTGAATGCCCTGGATGCCGGCCTTCTCCAGACGGCTCCAAAGTCCGGTCACCAGCCGGAACGGCAGCGGCGAGGCGTAATGGCCGCTGATCGGCTTGAACGGCGGCGCGCCGAGCAGAATCGGATCGTTCCGATAGTAGATGCGATCGACCTTCACCACCGGCTGCGGCACCGTGCCGCCCATGTAATAGCCGGTGTATTCGCCGAAGGGCCCCTCGCCTTTGCGCTCGACCTCGGGCGGAGGGATCGTTCCTTCCAAAACGATCTCGGCGGAAGCGGGAATCGGCAAGCCGGTCAATTCTCCCTCGACGATCTCGACGGGCTCTTTGCGGATCGCGCCGGCAAAATCGTATTCCGGAACTCCCGAAGGACAGCCGAGGCGGCCGCACGACGAGAGAAAAATAACCGGCTCTTCCCCGAGCGTGACGGCGATCGGACACGACTCCCCTTTAGCCCAATATTTTTTGACCATCCGCATGCCGTCGTTGCTCGGGCCCTGATACATCCCGGTCGTGTTGCGGTCGTGCACCATGAGACGGTAGGTGCCGACGTTGACCTTGCCGCTGTCGGGGTCGCGCAGGATCTCCATGCAGCCGGTGCCGATGTAGCGGCCGCCGTCTTTCTCGTGCCACTTCGGCACGGGAAAACGGAGGAGGTCCACGTCGCGCCCGTCGAGGACGTTCTCATGGAACTCGGCCGATGCGACTTTCACGGGAGGCACGGGTTGATAGGAGCGATAGAATTCCCGCCAGCGCTCCATCGCCTGGCCGGTGGAAAGATCAGCCGGCATGTCGATCGCGAGCAGGGATCTTTTCAGCGTACTGCAGAGATTGACCAGCAGGCGGTACTCGGCCGGATAGCCGGGGATCCGCTCGAAAAGAAGCGCGGGGCCGCCGCGCTCGAATGACAGCTCGGAGATCACGCCGATCTCCAGGTCCCAGTTGGCGCCTTGAATTCTTCTAAGCTCGCCCGCTTCCTCGAGCCTGGCGGCAAAACTCCGCAGATCTTTGTAGGGCATCAGAGCTACCTCTTATTGTGCAATCGAAAACCTAGCCATTACGGAGTCGGAAAAACGTTGCTCGCGCAAAGACGCGAAGTACGCCAAGGTTCCTCAAATCCCCCTCTTTCCCCCTTTGTCAAAGGGGGATGAAAGGGGGATTTCTGAATTTCTTTGCGCCCTTGGCTCAGCCACGAGGATGGCTGATCAGCCTTAGGCTGAGTCTTCGCTGGCGCGATAAACTTTGTTGATGTCATTCTCAATTCTCCAGC